>JAICRQ010000411.1 GCA_025966435.1 Anaerolineales bacterium
GTGGATAACATACGCGAGTGGGCTGAAATGGTTTCGAAAAAGTATCCAAAGGAGACAAAAGCGGTTAATCATATCGCAGATTACCTGATCCAAAAGACTCAAGAGTTGGACTTCAGCGCGCGTGTCCCCATCCATAAGGATTTTCATTACGAGCATATCCTGATCGATGGTGGCCTAAAAGTATTTGATTTTGACGAGATGCGCCTGGGTGACCCGAATTTCGATCTGGCTCATTTTTGCGCTAATTTTTATCTGCTGGCATACCGCAATCAGGAACATACGGCGCGCTTTACAGATCTCCAAAATCAATTTTTGGATGCCTACTCCAGCGTGACGGGATGGAAGTGGGATGAAAAGTTCTTGTTCTTTTACATTTACTCCTGCCTCAAAATAGCCAAGCAGTTATGCAAGCTTCGTGGTCCACGTCCCTGGCCAGAAGGAGAGGAACAACAGGCGCAAGTCTGGTTAATGATCGAACAAGGTCTGACAATCCTCGAGGCCGCCAAAACCAGCGCTGCCCAAAAAGAGACTGAAGTCCCCGTTTATGAATTTGCAGAAATCAAGAAGGCGACACGATGGTCGAAAGCGGCTCTAATAAGCAAATCGGCTACCTCCTCCGCAGCTATCCTCGTCTCTCACAGACCTTTGTTCTGAACGAGATCCTTGCTTTGGAGAAGATCGGAGTATCGATCCAGATCTTTGCCCTGACCAACCCCCGTGAGAAGGTTGTTCAAATGCAAGTAGATCAGGTCCAGGCACCGGTTCATTATCTGGATGAATCCATCCAGCCGCGCCGGTTAGGACAAATGCTTAGAAAGCATGCGGAAGTCGCCAGGCTTTATTTCACAGGCTATATCCGTTCTCTGTTTTATGTCGCCGCACAGCCAAAGCTCGACCAGGGCTATACTGCCAGCAGCCGCTGGGAGTGCTTTCTTCAGGCTGTTCATTTGGTTTACGTGCTCCGCCGGCAGCAACGGAAAACAGGAAAAATGATAGACCACCTGCACGCCCACTTCGCGCATGACCCGGCGTTAATTGCCTTTCTGGTACATCTCATGACCGGCATTCCTTTTAGCTTTACGGCACATGCCCGTGATCTGTACCAGGTGCCCGAGGATGTCTTAACCGATCGGATCCGTCAGGCGCGCGCCATAGTCACGTGCTGCCGTGCCAACCTGGACTACCTGAACCAAATTGCTCCCTCGCACCAGTCCAAGTTTTCGCTGATCTATCATGGTGTGAACCTGGACGACTTTGAACCAGATTCCAACACAGGCGCAAGTTCAGTTCCTGAGAGTCCCATTATCCTGTCCGTGGGACGACTGGTGGAGAAAAAAGGATTTCAGGATTTATTGCAGGCACTGCTCAAGGTCAAAGAGCAAGGTCAGCGATTCCGCTGTACCATCTACGGAGACGGTCCCCTCTCCGGGACATTGGAGAGGTGGCTTGAAGAACATGGCATGGCAGGCGACGTCAGCTTGATGGGCGACTCCACCCAGCAGGAATTGATCTCGATCTATCAGAGCGCTACTCTTTTCCTTCTCACACCAGTTCACACGGAGGATGGCGACCGGGACGGGATCCCCAATGTGCTCGTCGAGGCGATGGCTGTGGGACTGCCTGTGATTACTACGGCGGTCGCCGGAATTCCGGAACTGGTGGATAATAATCAGAACGGGCTTTTATACCGGCCGCGTGATGTGGAGGGCATTTCGTCAGGGATTATTGAGCTTCTTCGCAATGCCGAGAAACGCAGGCAACTAGGCAGCGCAGGATCGAAAAAAGTGACAGAGCAGTTTGATATTGTGCAGGCTGCGAAGCGATTGAAAACGCTATTTATTTGAACTTATTCTAACTTGGTGACTTATGAGCAAAAAATCTTCTGATGACAAAAAAGACTCTTCGAATCGGTTAAATATCCGCCCACTGGTGGGAATGATTACTCGGTTTTCCGGCAATTCACGGGGAATCTTCAGACTCTCCCTGCTCATGTTGACTCTTGAGAACATTACGCGCGTAGCGATTCCCCTTTTGGTGCCAGGTCAAGTTGTAAATATCGCGACAGAGATCCTGGCTGCACCTGAAATTAATTCCGTTGTGGGATCCCTTATCTTGGTTACGCTTGGACTCATCATCCTAACCATGCTCAACAGCCTGTGTGACTCCTTGTCCGCGATCTACCTCGCCCAGGGTGGCCGTAAGGTTGGCTACAATATGCGCGTTTTCCTTTATAACCACCTGCAAAAACTTTCACTTTCATTCCATGGACAAAGTCGTACAGGTGATACTCTCACCAAGGTTACGTCAGATGTGGCGGCGGTGGAAAACTTCATTATTTCCAATCTTTCGGATTTCCTGGGCAGTATATTGAACATCGTTATTCTCTTATTTGCAATGTGCTTGGGCGCCGTGACCATCTGGAGGCCCTTGCTTCTCCAGGACCTCTGCATTCGATGGATCCCGACGGGGTTCGAAGGGGCAGCATGTAGTTGGCTGAGTCCTCCTAAGGATGTGGTAGGATCGGCTGGCCCAGGTGAAGTATTTATTATCCCGTTGATCGCTCTGGCGATCATCCCATTGATGGTGTTGATCACGAGTTATTTCACCGGAAGGATCAAAGCCGCAAGCAAGAGACTGCGCTCGAGCGAAGGCGAATTGGCTTCGGCTGCCCAGGAAATGTTGGCCTCGATCCGAGTCGTGCAGGTTTATGGGCAAGGCAGCTACGAGCAATCCCTCTTTTCCGGCCAGAGCCAGAAAGCCATGAACGCTGCGCTGGAAGCCGCGGGGTACCAGGCACGCTTTAAATGGGTGATCAGTGTCCTGGCTGCCGTCATAACCGCCATTGTCATCTGGATCGGAGTCGGGATCATACTCGCGAATCCGGGCAGTTTCAAACCTGGTATATTGATTACATTCATCATCTGGGTAGATGAAATGTTCAAGCCTACGAAGAAACTGATCTCCCAGTGGAACGCTTTTGGAAAGTTGTCTGCCAGTTTGGAAAGCATAAGCGACCTGATGGATCTGAAAGCTGAGGTACATGATAAACCTGGCGCGATGACCGCACCGCCTTTTCATGGACGCATTGAGTTTCGAAATGTGGTTTTCAGTTACCCGGCAGTTGGGTCCTCCAAAAAAGAGAAAGATAAGAAATCACGCCCTACGTTGAATGGGCTTTCCTTTGCAATACAACCGGGCCAGGTTGTGGCGGTGGTCGGTCACACCGGCGCGGGGAAAAGCACCATCGCGCAGCTCATTCCTCGCCTGTATGACCCGAATGAAGGACAAATTCTCATTGATGGACGTGATATTCGCGATTTCACTCTCGAATCACTGCGCGCAGAGATGAGCATGGTGCTCCAGGAGTCAATCCTGTTCACAGGCAGCATAATCGAGAATATTGGTTATGGACGCCCGGATGCCAGCGGCGCAGACATTATCGAGGCAGCCAAGGATGCCAATGCGCATGAATTTATCTCCAAGTTTGAAGATGGCTATTACACCCTGCTTGGAGAGCGCGGTTCGAATCTGTCCGGTGGGCAGCGCCAGCGGATCGCGATTGCTCGCGCCTTTATCCGCGACACGCCTATTCTCATCCTGGATGAACCCTCCACCGGGTTGGACGCGGAGTCAACGGACCAGGTGCTGCAGGCCTTGCGTAAATTAATGAAGGGTAAGACCACCATTATCATCTCCCATGAGCTCAACTTGATCCGCGACGCTGATAAGATCATTGTCATTAAAGAGGGCCAGATCGAGCAGATGGGAACACA
>JAICRQ010000574.1 GCA_025966435.1 Anaerolineales bacterium
CAGCACTTCCGAGCCATCCATCCCGCGCCAGTGAAACGTATCGTGCGGAAAGCGATTGAATCTACTCCAGTGAATAGAGGAACAAGCAAAATATTCCATACCGCTTTTCTTCATAAGCTGCGGAACCACCCATGAAAAACCAAAGGTATCCGGCATCCACAGCACTTTGCAATCCACCCCAAACTCGCGGCGGAGAAAACGCTTGCCGAACAGCACCTGCCTCACAAGAGACTCACCCCCTGCCAGGTTGGTATCACTTTCGACCCACCAGCCGCCTGTGGCTTCCCACTCGCCGGAGGCAATCTTCTCTTTGATGCGAGCGTAGAGCTCAGGATCGTCCTGTTTGACGAATTGATAGAGCTGCGGCGAAGAATGTATATAACGGAATTCCGGGTATTGCCGCATTAGATGCAGCATTGTCGAGAACGTTCGCCGCGCTTTTTCACGGGTATGATGACTCTGCCACATCCATGCCATATCGATGTGTGAATGACCGATGGCATTTACCGAAGGCTTGATCTCACCGACCTGCAATTCCTTCAACCCTTCGGTCAGTTGCGCAAGCGCCTCCGCCACCGAAGAATAATACGACGGAGAGCGCGGCTCGAAGAAGTTCACACAGATAAACGCGCGATTGAGCAGATCGAGCAATTTGGTGCGGCGCAGGTCATGCTCATCCAATTGTTGCAGTGCTTTGAGCAGGGTATCTGTCAGATAATAAAAGCGCTCGGTGGGCTGGTCGATTCGGATGAGGGCTGCTTCCTTGAAGCGGCGTTGCGGCGGTATCACGTAGATCCCATTCCATGCGCGCAGGGCAATGGCGATCTCGCCCAGTTCAACATATTCTGGCGGCAGCCAGGCTTCCTCGTGCCAGACGTCGATGGCTTGCAGAGGAAACCCATTTACATAGAGCTGAGTCTCAGCCGTGGAGCCATAGCCCTCGCGTGGACCGACGATGAAGCGCAGAATCACTTTTTCATCGCGCCACTCTGCTGGAACCGGTACGCGCGAACGGAACCAGGCGATTTTGTCATAACCACCCCATAAGCCACCGAGGGAGAAATCGTTCCATGCCCTGTCGTCGAAATCTGGTGCTTGCGCGCCGGGGCAGTCGCTTTCGATATATTTAAATTGAGGGATATCAAGTCTCTCGCGATGGATGCTGGCTTTAACTTCTCTGAGCTGTTTCTGGATCTTTCCGACGGTGAAAAGCATTGTGTTATCTCCGATAAAAACTGTTTCGCCAGCAGTTGCACTGCTGGCGAGCGGCAGTACAACTGCCGCTATAACTAGGTATTCAAGCAAAAAACTCTTCTTCCAGCATGGCACATAGAACATGAAAGATCGGCAGGTGACGTTCCTGGATGGCTGGCGTGTTTTCGGCAGGGACGCAAATACATACATCGCACAATGGTCTTAACGCCCCACCGGTCGGTCCGGTCAAGCCGATGATGCGTAGTCCCAGGGCGCGTGCGACTTGGACTGCCAAAATCACGTTGCGGGAATTTCCGGAGGTGCTGATCCCGATAAGGGCATCGCCTTCACGCCCGTACGCGTAGACCTGCTGGGCGAACACCATGTCTGCTGCGGTGTCGTTGGAAATGGCGGAAAGTAATGAAGTCTGACTTACGAGCGAAATGGCAGGCAGCGCTCCCTGCAAATGGCTGGCGAGGTAGTCGCCATCCTCCGGGCTGGCAGAGACAAGCTTGGCGCGCGTATCCTCCGAGAGAGGTCGCTTGAGCAGATAACCTTTCATCAACTCGCCCACAATGTGCTCTGCGTCCGCGGCGCTGCCGCCGTTGCCGCAGGTCAACAGCTTGCCGCCACTGTGATAGCAAGTACGTAAAGTCTCGAATGCGGCTTGAATATCGGGCGCACAACTCTCAAGGTCAGGATACGTTTCGATCAGCTGTTCGATTCTTGTCATGGTTCCCTCAAATGCTCCAGTGCCCGTTCGAAGAAATCTGGCTTGCCGAAGCTGCCCGATTTCAGGACAAGCATTCTGGGTGGGTCGTTCAATGACACACAGGATGGCAGGCCCGGCTGGATCTCCTTCCAGACTCGCATCCCGTTGATTCCCAAGCGTGCGCAGACCGCTGCGGAAGTCTCCCCTCCTGCCACAACCAGCCGATTTTGCCCGGTGTCTGCCAGGGTGCGCGCCGTCACTTCAGCAAGCGCCTCGGACACACGCCGCGAGATCTCAGTTTTGGATACAGAATGGGCCACGCCCAAACCAATGGTCCTCTCTAATGCGAGAGTGTCATTTGGTGAATGAAAGATCACATCGTTGCCTATACGCAAGCCAGCAGAGATGTCCGCACATAAATTAGTGATGTGCGTTTCACGCTGCACGGGATCAAACAGTTGTGATGTACCAAGCACGAAGCATGGCACACCTTTTTGTTCCAGATACGCAATCTGTGCGGCGGTCTGAGGCATGAGGCTGCCAGCTACAACCAGAATGCCCA
>JAICRQ010000489.1 GCA_025966435.1 Anaerolineales bacterium
CGCGACATCTGGAATCACGGCGCGTGCTGCTGCAACCAATCCCCGGAAGGAGGCAGGCGTGGTCTTGCGCGCCATCCGCTTCAACGTGGATTCGCATCCGCTTTGCAGCGGCAGGTGGAGGTGAGGCATAAGACGTTCATCTTCCCATAGGGAAAAGAAATCTGCATCCAGATCCCACGGCTCAAGCGAGGAGAGCCGCAGGCGCGGCACATCGGTTTCACGCAGGATGGCTTGAATCAGATTTTTTAGACGCAGGCCGAAATCATAACCCCATGAGCCGAGATGGACACCTGTCAGAACAATTTCCTTCGTCCCACCCGCCAACGCGGATTGAACATCGAGGATCACATCCGCCACCGTGCGGCTGCGACCTTCCCCACGTGCGATCGTCGTAACGCAGAACGTGCAGTGATTGTCACAACCGTCCTGCACCTTAATAAACGCACGAGTACGACGGTGCAACCCGGGCAGCGGTTCGCGAGCGATCGGTTCCAGGTCAAACGATTCTTGTGAAAGATTCAGGACATCCGCGACAAGATAATCCTTGCGGTCATTGGGGACTACTTGCAGAACATTGGGCAGGTCAAGCGCCTGTTGAGGCTGGAGCGTTGCCCAACAGCCTGTCGCAATAATCTCACTCACACCTGCCCGCGCAATCTGACGGATCTTTCCGCGCGAATCGGATGCAGCTCCATTGGTCACCGCGCAGGTATTGACGACCGCCATGTCTGCCATGTCCGCCGAGTTCACAATCTCATGCCCTACTGCGCGAAACCCACGCGCCATCGATTCGATTTCGCTCTGGTTGAGTCTGCAGCCAATTGTGTCAAGATAGATTTTCATATGCTTTTTGTCGTTGCGAGGAGCGTTCGTAGCGACGAAGCAATCTCCTCAGTTATCGGGAGATTGCTTCGGGCAGAAGAGCACTGCCCTCGCAATGACACTTTGTTTACGGCTGTATCACCACAAAATTATCGAACAACACATCCACGCCAGGCTCCGAGAAGGCACCCGCCACCACACCTACGTCCCCACTCGGGAAGTCGGTATCGGTTGCAGAGGCAACTTCGGTAAAGTTGATGTAGAAGGTCAGTTTATTTCCAACACAATCCGCGCGCAGGTGGTTCATCGTGCCGGTCCGGATCGCATCCGTGGCTTGCATCTCGCTTTGACCAAGCAATAACGTCATCCCGCCGATAAATTTGCCAATCACATAATATCCGTCATTACTAATCATAAAGAAATAATAATCCCCTCCCTGATACCGGCAAATCAATCCCATTCTGTTTTCGTCGGGACCGTTGAGCTTGATCACGTCCGCCTCGACACGCACATCACTAAAATCCTGTTCTGACGTGGACCAGATGTTGAGCCTCGGCTGACGCACCAGGATGCGGTATCCACCGCCATCGTAGTCCATGATGCCGTTGTCATTGGCAATCCGCGCCCAGCCCGTGGTGTTGCTTTCGAACTGTTCCTGATAGAGGACATCGCCGGGGTTGGCAGCAGACGCGGCGGGGATGGGAACAGAGGCGCAGGCGGAAAGAATGAAAAAAGATGAAAGAAGAGAGAAGAATCTCATGCGGGGATTTTATCAGAAAGGGAAATGTCGTTGCGCGGCGCTGCGTAGCGGCAACGAAGCAATGACTTATTACGGGAAATACTGGTTCAAGATCATCCGGGCTTCCTCGTTTCCCAGGTCACGTGCCTGGATAAGATGCTCGTAGGCGGATGTGCGATCGTTGGTCTGCATGTATAGCATTCCCAGATGCAAGTGAGACGAACCAAATTGCGGATCAAGCTCGAGGGCGCGGGTCAGCATTCGTGATGCTTCTTCGTAACGACCGTCGAGAGTCAACAACCAACCGAGCACATCCAGCGAGGCTGGATCTTCTCCCGCGAGAACAACTGCTTTTTGCGCCGCCGGCACACCGACATCCCTGATGTTCACATTGTTCTGGGCGCAAAATAGCGCCAGCAGCCGCCAGTAACCGGCGTCCTCGGGGGCAAGGGACGTAGCCTTTTGATATGCCTCCAGTGCACGGATAAGGTCGCCTAATTTTGCATGTGCCTCCCCCATCGAAACGTGCCACATTCCATTCTCGGGCTCCAACCTGGCGGCTTTTTGAAATTCGCTGAGTGCTTCACGGAAGTTGCCGGTTCGCTGGTAATACAGGCCACGCAAGCCGCGTACCGTGGAAGACTCAGGATTAAGCTGAAATGCCTGATCCAGTTGTTCGGCACCCTCCTCGCCCATCTGCTGGTTTGCCTCTCCGAGCCATGCCCAGGCTTCGGCGTTCTTCTCATCCGACCGGACAGCTTCTTCAAAGGCGATACGCGCCAGCCGCCATTCGCCCACCAGTCCAAGCCCGCGCCCGGTCGTAACGGAGCGCTTCGAGGTGGAATCGTCAAGCGCGGCGAGATTCAGAGCAGTGCGGAGAGTCTGTACGGCGGGATCCAGCTTAGGGTCCAACTGAGAGGCACTCAGCAATTCGGTTAAGGCGTGATCCGGGTCGGATAGCGCCAGGAGCAGGCCGAGCCGGTAGTGCGCCGAGGCGTCTTCCGGGTGAGTGGAGACATATTTTTGCAGAGTTTCCGCCGCTTTGGATGGTTCGCCATTCGATTGGTAAATTTCTGCCAACCGCGAGTAGAGATGTCCCGAGGCGTTCTCCTGCTGGAGAGCTTGTTCCCAGATCTCGGTCGCGCGCTGCGGGTCATGTCGCAGATAATTCACGTCGCCCCACGCTACCCAGCCCTCGGGTGAAATCGCCTGCCGGTCAAATGCCTTTTGATAGGCGGCATCCGCCTGCACGTACTCCTTTGCATGGTAATAGGTGTGACCCGAAAGCTCATATAGGTCTGCGCGCCAGGGGATGCGCTGCGCCGCTCTCTGATAATGCCCTGCCGCCTCGGCGTATGAGTCCGACGACCTGGCTTTTTCCAATTCTCCATAGCCAGAGAGGACCAGGGGCACGAATACAGCAAGCAGAATGGCCAGGAGAATGAGTGTGATACGGGCAATGTCGCGGCGCACAGACCTATTATAAATGTGACATCCGGCATGGAACGATTCGAAGGTGACGAACATTAAAAAGAGTAACTTCTGCTTTACATTGCGGCCTTGTAACCTAGAGGAGGCTTTATTCCCGCCAGATTTCGGCAAGTGGAATATAATCACAAA
>JAICRQ010000061.1 GCA_025966435.1 Anaerolineales bacterium
CCCTTTCAGGATAAGTATCGGCTCGCTGTTTTGTACGTTCCATACCCACGCTGAAGAGTCAGCATTTGCAGTCACGAATCGCGTTCCATCTTTATTAAATTGAACGGAATTGACACCATGGGTATAGCCAATGAACGAGGTAGACCCTGCTATCCGGTGGGTTTCCCTTAGCCATACCTTCGAATCATAGCTAGCCGTCAAAATCCATTTCCCGTCCGGACTGAACGTGGCCCATGTGACTTGGTCGGCATGCCCCGGGAGAACGGCGAGCAGAGTCCCTGTGTTGGCATCCCAGAGTCGCACCAGATGGTCCTCACTGGCAGTCATAATTAAGCGTCCATCTTTGCTAAATTCGGCTGAGGTAACTTGCCCATCATGAGGGACCAGGAATGCTAGCATTTCACCCGTCTCTGCATTCCAGATCCGGGCTATACCGTCATCGCTGGCGGTAACAATGCGGGTGCCATCCGGGCTGAAGGTGGCCCGCTCCACTGTGCCTTTGAACCCCTCAAGTTTCAAGATTTCTGTTCCATCGATCCCCCAGACACGAACAGTGTCGTCTACGCTCGCGGTAACAATGCGCGTTCCATCGGGGCTAAAGACAGCAGATTCAAGCGCAGCTTCATGGCCTTCGAGCGTCCGATTTTTCCTTCCACTAATTGCATCCCATAGGACAGCTGTCCCGTCACGGCTCGCCGTCACGATGAGATTGCTGGCAGGGCTAAACACAGCAGAATTTATTACATCTTCGTGTGCTTGGAAGTTCCGAACAAGGATCCCGTCCTGGGCATTCCAAATGCCTACCATGCCGTCTGCAGTGGATGTGATAATGTGAGTTCCATCCGGACTGAATGCGGCAAACGTGATTTCAGCCTCAGGATCTTCGATTCGAAGTAACTCCTCGCCGCTCTTTAAGTCCCAAACCCGAGCTATAGTCTCTGAACCGACCGTGACCATCCGATCACCCTCTGGACTGAAATTAGCGACTTCGACTATCTCATCAACACTAAAGATCCGCCCCGGAAGGGGCAAAGAAAGCGCAGCGTAGAGGGCACTCCTGCTTTCAAGGGTATGGGCTGTCTGGTATGAAATTTCAGCATTCTCGTACGCTTTGATCACTTCGCCCAGGCTTTTGGATAAGGCAGCCGCAGCCGCAATTTGGCCAGCACGGGCGTTGACTGCCTGCATTTCGGCGACGCCTTGAGCAGCTACAGCAGTGCTAGCAATGTTCTCATAGCGCGCCGCGGATACATTTTGCTGAATCGCGAACGCGGCGATGGCAGCAATCAGGAGCAAAATGGCTGTCGCCATTCCCATTCGGCGTATTCGTCGCTGGTGTGTGGCCACCGCCTCACTTTCGCGCAGGAGTGCTGCCGCCTCCCCGGAGAAATTGATCCATTTGCGCTGAGGAAGGATGATCGCAAGCTCCTGCGGGCTTAACAAGAGCTTCTCCCGTTTGTAATAGGGCAGTTTTTGGGCTAACAGTTCTTGCGCGGCCTTGCGGGCTTGAATTTCTGGATCGATTTCGATTTCTTCCAGGAGGTAATCGTGGGCAAGCTCATAGGCAACGACACTATTCACCTTATCCAGCATGAATTCCTCTACTCGCAGCAAGCGGCTGTCTGTTAGCTGGTCCAGGATCTTGTCTATGATCGAAGGAGGGTAGTTCCAAGCTACCAGTTCAATAGTCAATTCTTCACGTGTGCGCAAGGCACGCCGCTTTTCAGAGGTGACCAACGCCTCGAGCAATCGCCGGGCAGGCTCCCGCATCTCTCGAGATACATCACGACTGAGCACGCGGTATAGGTGTTCACGTAGAATCCCCTTTGCCTGACCCGCCTCATCGTACATTGTCTGAGTGATGATGGTGCCTTCGTCTAAGGAGTCAAAGAGCATCGAACATACGAGCTGTAAGTGTGGGGGTGTGATCTCATCCCTTCCCAGATCGTCCAATAACCGTTGCACGAGGGCCTGTTCATAAGTTACCTCGCGGCGCTCTGCAGGCTGGGTGATCACACGCATAGCTTCTGCGCGCGATAGGGGCCGAAGCAGAAATTCATTTGCGTATGGGTTGCGGATGCGCGGCCGGAAGGCACCCAACTGCCCAAACCATTCATCGCGTACGGTAATGATCCAGCGCACTGGAAGCAGATCGTCATCCAAGCAGGTGGATAGCTGGTCCACAAAGTCATTGCGGGCGTCTTCATTCTGCACGGTGAACAGTTCTTCGAATTGATCAATGATGACGACGAACTGTCGCCCGCTGATGAGCGCGGTCGCTCGACGCAAAAAGTCGTGCATAGAGATACCCGCAAGATCGGGGGTATCTGCCAGATCCATTAGCAAGGCTTGCTTAAGGGCAAGATGGACAGGGATCTGATAGGGGCGCAGATAGAGAGGAAGATGGCCATCAGCTAGCAGACGCGGCATAATGCCTGCTTTGAGCAGACTGGTTTTGCCCGTTCCACTCCCAGCATGCAGCACAGTCAGCTGGTCACGCTCCATATGAGCAAGCAGCTCACGGATGGCGGCAGATCGTCCGTAGAAAAGAGCGGCATCCTTAATATCGAACTCGAGCAACGCCTTGTACGGGTTCCCGGCACGGAAATCTTCTTTGGCACGGGCGGCTTGTCGTTCCAGCCGTTGAACGTAGTCCGTGAGGGACTCAGCCAGGAGTTTACTCTCGAACTCTTCCTCCTGTGCTCGGGTTTCGATCTGGGTCAGGGCGCGTTCGACCTTATGATAGATGACGCTTGCGCCCGCACCAATCGCAGCGACACTCCCTGCGATATTCCCGCTGAGAATTTTATCTCCGCCTACTTGGTCACTGAATAAATTTTGTTGGTTATCTAGATCTGGTTGTGATTCCATAAAAGTATCCCACTCTTTCTATAAGAACTTGCATCCGTTAGATAACGCTACTCTGAGGTACGATCCATCCCGCTCAGCGCACTTCTTCCTTAACCTTTTGAGCGATCTTACGGATCGCCAAGTAGATCCCAGCAGCCGGGTTGGTTATGGCCGCTACGGTGACATCTAAAATGTCTGGAGCCATTGCCGCTAGATTTCGTAACCAACGCTCGACCTTTGCTGGTTCGGCCTTCTCACCGGCGGCAACCTCGTTCTCGATGCGCTTGACCTGATCGGAAATTTCCTCTTTTTCCACTAGTGGATCGGCTGGACGCGATTCGATTTTTTGATAAATCACTGAAAATATTTCGGAGAGTTCTTTGGCATCAGTTCCCGACTGAATCTTGACTTGAGAGCCTCGTCCGATAGCGACCCCCTGACTACCTGAGATACTCTCAACAGAGATCTTGTCCCCACCGATCTGGTCTCCATGAACTTCTTCCCGATCCCCCGTTTTCCCCTTTTGATTGAAGCGAGCAGCACGTTTTCCCATCCTATTTTTCATTCCTGCATCTCCACCTATAAGTTCTATTCTCTCAACACGGGAAGCCAAGCAGCGATGAGCGTGAGAGATCAATTGTAGATATCTTAATAATAGCTTATAACTGACCAATTTGCAAGTTAGAGCGTCAATACAAAAGAACCCTCTTCCTCAGATGGAGCGGGCTGATGCTCGCCCCATTTGAATAACCGAAGAGTACAGAAGGCACCCTTCGGTTAATTAGCTGTCATTCTGTATATTTGGTTCAGCACGTTCAGAAATTCCCCCGAGGGTCGCTCTTTCAGGATCTCCTTCCGGGATTCCCGATCTAAGGTTCTAAGCAATAAATACTGAACTGCATATTTACGGAAGAGGCGCTGCCCGTCTTCTTCGCCATAGAACTTTATGCTTTTCGCAAGATGCTCGCGCACGGTCTTTTGCACCTGCTCTGGAGAGACTTGTTCACGGTCCAGCCCGGGAAAGATCCAGGGATTGGCGATGGCTGCCCGCCCGATCATGACCGCGTCACAACCGGTATACTGCTTCATGCGCTGGATGTCTGCGACAGTTTTGACGTCGCCGCTGCCGATGACCGGGATGTTGACCAATGACTTCACCTCAGCGACGGCATCCCAATTCGCGGTACCCGCGTAGCGCTGCTCCTTCGTACGCCCGTGGATGGCGATGAGCGAACCGCCGTTTTCCTCCACGATGCGAGCGATCAGCTTATAGTTTTGGTTTCGGTCCCATCCCAGGCGGATCTTCCCCGTGATCGGCACCTTCAGCGTGGTAGTTAATTTCTTGAAGGTGCGGGCAATCTTCAACGGAGTCGGCATCATCCCTACGCCTGCGCCGCGGTCTGCGATGCTTTTTGCCGGGCAACCCATGTTGATGTCGATAATGTCCGGATTCAGCTCCTGGACGCGCAGCGCGGCTTTGAGGATTAAGTCGGGGTCATCACCGTAGATTTGAAAGGTGATGGGTCGTTCTTCTTCCTGGAAATAGAGTCGTTTTGCCGGGTCCTTCGAGCGGCTGAGGATCTTTTCCACTTTTACGAACTCGGTGTAGCTCATGGCGGAGCCGAGCGCTCGACACAGAGATCGAAAGGGCCAGTCCGAGTAGCCGTCCATGGGCGCGAGGATAGCATCCCCATAGATAGGGATGTTACGCACCAGGAAAGCAGGCATTCGAGAATTCATCATAAGAGCGGCGCAAGTATAACAAAAAAACCTCACCTCGACCCGCGTCGTCCAATTGAGGTTAAAGTTAGGGAGATACCGAATTTTCTATGACTCGGTATCTCCCTGGCCAAGACATTAGACAGGCTGTTTCTTCAGCAGCTCCAGGAAGTGCTTGCGGAACTTGGATACTTTTGGAGCAACCACTGCCATACAGTAGGGCTGGTAGGGATTGCTGGCGTAGTATTCCTGGTGATAATCTTCTGCCATGTAGAACTTATCCAGCTTTTCCACCTGGGTGACGATGGGTTTATCCCAGATCTTCTGGGCATTCAAGTCTTTGATCAGCTCCTCGGCGATCTTCTTCTGCTCCTCGTCGTGATAGAAGATGGCAGAGCGGTACTGCGTACCCACGTCCGCGCCCTGACGATTGAGGGTGGTGGGGTCGTGAATAGCAAAGAATACATTCAGCAGGTCACGGTACGAGACAATATTCGGGTCAAAATTGACCTGCACGACCTCGGCATGTCCCGTGTCTCCGCCGCAGACTGCGCGGTAGGTGGGGTTGTCCACGTGGCCGCCTGCATAGCCCGATTCCACAGAATGGACGCCCTTGATCTCATCATAAACAGCTTCCAAACACCAGAAACATCCCCCAGCCAGTGTTGCGGTTTGAAGATTGGTGTTCATATAACTACTCCTTCTCTAAGTCTTTGCCGCTACATTCTTGCGGCACTTTGTTTACACTCCATAGACAACATACCACACCAAAATCTTATTAACAAAAGATTACGAAAAAACTGTCCCGCAGTTCAACTGCGGGACAATTCTTTTTACTTATACAGCCGGTGCAGCGGGTGCTTCTTCGGCTTCCTGTTCTTTCTCACCTTCCCCTTCGAGAACGATCTCTCCCTCGGAGTTCAGGCTCACAAGCACGGAGTCTCCATTCTGGAATTCACCGCCCAGCACCCGGTCGGAAAGTGGGTCTTCCACTTTTTGTTGGATGACACGGCGCAGCGGGCGGGCACCAAACTCGGCGTCATAGCCCTGGTCTGCGAGTGCCGCGAGGGCAGCGGGAGTCGCCGTCAGGATCAGGTTGTGTTCCTTGAGGCGCTCGGCAACTTTATCCAGCTCCAGAGAGACAATCCGTTGGATATCTTCCTTGTTGAGCGAGCGGAAGATGACCACGGCGTCCAAGCGATTGATAAATTCCGGTCGGAAGGCACGCTTGAGCGATTCGTTCAACTTCTTGCGCATGTCTTCGTAGGAAAGCCGCTCTTCGGTCACTTCGTCACGCTTGAGGGCAAAGCCCAGCCCGGACTGGCGCTTAATCATATCCGCGCCGATGTTAGAGGTCATAACGATGATCGCATTGCGGAAGTCCACCTTGCGTCCCTTGGCATCGGAAAGATGTCCTTCTTCCATGATCTGCAAGAGCATATTATGCACTTCGGGATGCGCCTTCTCTACCTCATCAAACACAACAATCGAATAAGGACGACGGCGCAACGCTTCGGTGAGCTGACCTGCCTCTTCATAGCCGATGTAACCCGGAGGGGCACCGACCAGGCGGGAAGCCGTATGCCGTTCCATAAATTCAGACATATCCAATTGGACGGCTGCATCTTCACTGCCAAACATGAACTTGGCAAGCGTTTTAGTTAGCTCGGTCTTGCCAACGCCGGTCGGTCCGAGGAACATAAAGGAACCGATCGGGCGGCGTGGGTCTTTCAAGCCAGCGCGGGCACGGCGAACAGCACGTGAGATCGCCACGATGGCGTCGTCCTGCCCAATAATGCTTCTTTGCAATTCTTCTTCCATTTTGAGCAGGCGCTGTGACTCTTCCTCTGCTAGTTGCATGAGCGGGACACCCGTCCACATGGATACGACTTCGGCAATATCCTCCGCCGAAACGACGGGGCTGTTAGCGCGATCCCAACCAGTGCGCAAGCGTTCGATCTGCTCGCTTAACTCGATCTCGCGTTCTTCCCATTCATGCACGTCTTCGCTGTTGCCTTCTTCCTGAGCAAGGGAGCGGTTCTGGCGAGCCTGTCTGAGCTTGCCGAACAGGTCCTTCGACTCCTTCGCCGCTTCACTCTTATACATGCGCACGCGGGAGGAAGACTCATCGATCAGGTCGATGGCTTTATCGGGGAGAAAGCGCTCCGTCACGTAGCGGGAGGACAAATGAGCGGCAGCTTCGAGCGCCTCGTCTGAGATCACAAGGTGGTGATGTTCTTCGTAAGCCGCCCGGATTCCCTTGAGGATCTCAATCGTTTCTTCTTCCGAGGGTTCCTCTACCTGAATCGGCTGGAAGCGCCGTTCGAGCGCCGCATCCGACTCGATGTGCTTGCGATACTCGTCCATCGTGGTTGCGCCGATAACCTGCAATTCGCCGCGCGAAAGCGCTGGTTTCAGAATATTGGCGGCATCCACCGACGAACCGGCCGCGCCAGCACCCACCAGCATATGGACTTCATCAATAAACAAAATAGCGCCTGATTGCTTCAATTCGTCAATCACGCGTTTCAATCGTTCTTCGAACTGACCCCGGTACATTGTGCCTGCGACCAGGGAACCAACATCGAGCTGTAACAGCCGTTTGTTCATCAGGGGGGCGGGCACATCGCCTTCGATAATGCGCTGGGCAAGCCCTTCGACGATGGCGGTCTTGCCAACGCCGGGTTCGCCGATCAGCGCCGGGTTGTTCTTCGTTCGGCGCGCCAGAATCTGAATGACGCGCTCGATTTCCATCTGACGCCCAATCACGGGATCGAGCTTTTTCTCTTCCGCTTTGGTAGTTAGGTCTGTGGCGAGTTGATCAACCAGGGGGGTCTTCGCGCTGGATGCAGAGCTGCGCGAGGAACTGCTGCCTGCCGGTGTGGGGGAGGAGGCGGACTCGTTCAACACGCGGCGAGTCTGCCGTCGGATCTGCTCCGCGGTCACGCCAAGCCGGCGGAGCACTTCCATCGCGGTGCTATCCACGCGCACAAGGCCGAGCAGAATGTGTTCCGTGCCGATATAATGATGACCGAGCCGGCGCGCTTCATCCACTGCATGTTCGAGGACTTGTTGGGTTTCTGCTGCTAATTCAACACGATTGGGGTCAAAACTGCTTGAACTGGTGGTAACCCGGCGAATCACTTCGCGCACCCGGTCAGACGTCATACCGAGTTCACGCAGGACTCGCCCTGCCACCCCGCCTTCTTCATCCATTAATCCAAGGAGAAGGTGTTCCGTACCGATATTATTGTTGCGGGATTGTTCAGCCTCTTGATGTGCAAGGCTGAGGACACGTCTCGCTCTTTGTGTAAAGCGCTCCATTCCTGCCATAGTAGTTTTCTCCTAAATCTATGCGGATGATTCTACCAAAAAGGGGGAAAGTCCACGTAGGAAAAAGATTAGAATTTGTTTACAAGACGGTTACAATATTGCAAAAGTTTCACGAAGAGTGATATACAACAATGCCCCTGCTGTATTTAGTATAACTCACTATGGAATTAATAGCTATAAAATAGCGACAAGCCGAAGATGGATGTTATGAAATTGAAATTCAGCCTTGCGAAGGTGGTTCGGCGGTCTATTTTCTAGCCTGTGAACCTCTTCCAGGTTGGATTTTCCTTATAAAGGATGGATGATATGAAGTCAATCTGTATTTTCTGTGGATCGGCGGATGCAGTTCATGAGGACTATATCAAGGGCGCGCGTTTGATGGGTAGAACTCTGGCGGAAAGAGACATCCGTTTGATCTACGGTGGCGGAAAAACGGGACTTATGGGGGTGGTGGCAGATGCTGTCCTCGAGGCGGGTGGTATCGTCGTGGGCGTGATTATCCCCTCCATGAATACCGCCGCGCTGGCGCATGTAGGGCTTACACAGATGGACGTAGTCGATGGGATGCACGCTCGCAAGGCACGGATGCATGAGCTTTCTGACGGTTATATCGCCATGCCGGGCGGCTTTGGCACATTTGACGAGCTGTTCGAGACGGTTACTTGGGCGCAGACCGGCGCACATGAAAAACCTGTAGGGCTTTTCAATATCCGAAATTATTACGCTCCCTTGCTGGCTGCAATCGATCACGCTGTGGCGGAAGGGTTTATTTTCCCGGAGCATCGCGAGGTCTTGTTCAGCGATTCCGACCCGAATGCCCTGATCGATAAGATGGCTCAGTACCAGCACCCGCGCGAAGCTGTGAAGAGGTGGATGAGGGAGGAGTAGGAAGGCTAGTTCGTAAATGGTAATTCGTAACTAAGTACACAGAAAGGTAGATGTGAATGGATATTTCGTTTCTTGAGCTTTCGGCAAAAGATCTACCGGCGCAAAGAGATTTTTACGCCAATATTCTTGAACTACCCACGACGCTGGACTCAGCCACTCTGGAGGTGAAAGCGGGGAAGACAGTTTTGCGATTTACGCAGGCCCCCTCCGAATTTAAGGACGCCTATCATGTTGCGTTCAATATCCCCGAAAACCAGTACCAATCCGCAAAAGATTGGATCTCGAGTCGCCTTTCCTTATTGCGGGATAAAAATGGAACAGAGGATTTCAAATCACAGAGCTGGAACTCGACTTCCCTGTATTTTTTAGATGCGGCAGGGAATATACTGGAGTTCATTGCGCGCCACAATTTGCAAAATGCCGCTACAGGGGAATTCAACGCATCCCAGATCTTGAACGTGAGTGAGATTGGCCTGCCCTCGGAAGATGTCATCATGCTTGCGGATCAACTTTGTACCCAATTAGGCTTGTCTGTGTTCAAGCAGGAGCCGAATGAGACGTTCACGGCAGTTGGGGATGACAATGGACTGCTCATCCTTCCGATCAAAGATCGTATCTGGATGCCCGATTCCGGTGTGCCCGCCAAACTTTTGCCTGTGACAGTGAGGGGAGAGGCAAATGGCAGGGAATGGGAAGTGCGCGGCGTGCCGTATGAGATCCTTAGTTAAGACTGTTCATTAGTCTAGCTCTTGATGCAAAAATTTCGACGTCAAATCTCCCGGAGCCAGGCGTTCAGATGCCTCGTGCGCATGAGCGGTGTCACGTGTTGAATTGAACCTGTAATTCCCCTATACTGGAGACAAGCCGAACAAGCAAGCAGACGTGTGAGCATGGAGGATGCCATGTCGAAAGCCGGAATCAAAGCCCAAAAGGCTGTCTCTTCTGCGCTGGATGATGCGTTCCAGCGCGCGTTGGAGCAGGAGCAAGCCGAAGGTGAATGGGTACTCGATATTCACCAGACAAGATTCGTCATCTTCTCTGACCATCATAAGGGCAACCGTGATGGCGCAGACGATTTCCAGATCTGCGAGCGTGCCTATAACGCGGCACTGGCTTATTATGACCGCCTCAAATACACACTGGTCGTGATGGGCGATGTGGAAGAGCTATGGGAGGAATGGCCACAAACGGTCTTGAAAGCCTACTCTCACACGCTGGAACTGGAGGGTAAATTTAATCAGGACGGGCGCTACCTGCGCTTTTGGGGCAATCATGACGATGCCTGGAGCCATACAGACCTGGTGGAAAATTTACTTAAACCTGCCCTGGGAGGCGGATCCCTCAAAGTACGTGAGTCTCTAATCCTGCACGTTCGCGACGGAGAGGAAGAATTGGGGAAACTCTTTCTTATCCATGGACATCAGGGCACACTGGATAGTGACCGTATTGCTCCCCTATCCAAATTTGCAGTCCGCTACATCTGGCGGCCCGTTCAGCGCCTTATCAAGTTCTCCCTTAATACCCCGGCTGAGGATTTTGAATTACGTCATGCCCATGATGCGGCAATGTATTTGTGGTCACAGGCCCGTGAAAAAGTAGTATTGATCGCCGGGCACACACATCGACCCGTTTTTAAGTCAAAGCCTCATGAAGAAATCATTCGCAAATCCCTCGCGGAAGCAGAAGAAAAGTCGTTGAAGCATGCAGACGATACCCAATTGCAGCAACAGATTGCTGAGCTTGCCGCCCAATTGGAATGGATTCTGGCGCAGAACGAGCAATCTCCTGCGGACTTGCCGATGATCGCATTTAAAAAACCCAGCTATTTCAACACAGGCTGCTGTTCCTTCTTGGATGGCGACGTCACGGGCTTGGAGTTCAGTGATGGCGAAATTCGACTGGTGCGCTGGCCCGATGACGAAGACGTTCCCAAACCCAAAGTGCTGGCAAGAGAGACATTTAGAGACGTATTTGCCGCTTGTTGATTCTTGCTAATAGCTTGGTTTAGCCAGCTGCGGGTGTCATTTCACCGCACCGGAGAGGCAAATGTTCACAGCGTTGACGCCAACTCTTTTAAAATCTCCAGCGCTTCCCTTTTGCCGCCATACCCATTTTCGCCGCCCGGTCCCACGCAGGAGGGACAACCGTCCGCACAGGGACATTCACTTACGAGCTCAAAGGCGCGTGCCATCAGTTCATCGTGCATCTCGAACAGTTTCTGGCTGAACCCGATTCCCGCCGGGATGGCATCGTACAAAACGATGGTTGGCTGCCCGAACGTCTGATTCTCGACAGGCTCTACATGACTCCCTAGATCGCCGGCATCACACATCAGGAACAACGGCGCAAGATTGCCGAGCACGTACGCCAGCCCCGAGAGTCCACTGCGCATGCGGACGTTTTGCTCTGCTTTGTGATGACAGGATGGACAAAGGGTGATGAGATTCTCCATCCGGTTCGCTTCCACGAACGAAGTGAAGGCGCGAAATGGGACTTTGTGATGGACGTCATGCTGGCGGTTGGTCTCCACCGCGCCACAGACCTGGCACGTATATTTATCTCGCGCACGGACGCGATCGCGGGTTTGCGCCCAGCCGGGTCCGTAGTTATTCGGGTCATTCGTCCATACTCCGGCGTCGCGCAGGCGTGAGATCGTCTCTTCGGAGAGGGAAACCCAATAACCGGTAGTGATCAATTCCGTGGGAGGCAGATCCAGCGGCTCTTCCCCCAGGTTTTCATGCGTGTACCAGCGGCGTTTGCGGAAGCCTGTTACCTGCGTGGTGACTTGCAA
>JAICRQ010000097.1 GCA_025966435.1 Anaerolineales bacterium
ATGAGGATTATAAGCAAATTCTTGATCGTCTTGGCTTACGCATTGTTGAACATCATAAACCATTAGGTTACGATACCGATCCTTTTGAGTGGCTTGATGAAAAAAAGGTCTCGCCCGTGGCAATTTACATAATTAAAAAGGTTCAAAAAAGAACGAAACATTAAGTTGAGCAATGAGCATAGAGACAATGATGTAATTTAATGGTGAGGCTTCTAAACAAACCCGCACCTAACACAGCGTGCGCCTGACGTGTGGGACTGCGCTTCGCGCGTGCGGCATTTTCGAGCATTTTTCTGGCTTCGAGTTTTTCCTGCTCCCAAACAGAGTCCACGTCCGCCCACCAGCGGGTAACGCGAGCCGTTAGCTTGTTCTTTGCGCAATAAGCCAAAAAGCAGAAAAATGGCTCAATTTGCTTGATTTTGCTGTGCTATACTTTAATAAAAGTAGGAGAAGTATATGCCCGTAATCGCCCGATTTTATGGCATCGTCATCAAAATGTATTTCAGCCAAAGTGAGCATGGCGTTCCCTATTTTCACGCGGTCTATGGTGAGTTTAATGGTGTCTTTGCCATTGAAACCCTCGAAATGATTGAAGGCGATTTACCAGCCAGGAAAATTAGTCAAGGAATGGGCAGAACTTTATCAGAGTGAGTTATTACGTATGTGGCAGAATAACGAGTTTAAGCAACTGCCAGGATTGGAGTAAAGTATGGATACTCCCAAAATTTTATCGGTTGAAGCGTTAGAAAATAAGAATTTATTGGTCAAGTTTGTGAACGGGGTTGAGAAGATCTACGACTGTAATCCGTTGCTCAGCATGGAAATGTTTGAAGTGCTCAAGAATGATGCATTTTTCAAATCGGTCAAGGTTGATTCGGGTGGGTATGGTATCTCATGGAACGATGATGCTGATTTGAGTGAATATGAACTCTGGACAAACGGCGTCGAAGTTGCAATAGCTGAGAATAAGTAACCCACAACATTAAAACAAGCTAACAATGCGTGCACCCGACTTGAGGTACGCACCGCGTTTTTTGGCATTTTCCTAGCTTTGAGTTTTTTCCGTTTCGATGGCGAGTCCACCATCCCACCCCAAGCGGGTAACGCTCACCGTTGGGCGGCGACTCACAGCAGTTTTATTAGAGCTGAACCTTGTGAAACTATAGAGAGCAGGCGGAAAACAACCGCTGGTTTAGACTTCATCATATTTCACGGAGATCACTATGGACCCACTCATGCAATGGGGTTTGCACATCGTCCAATGGATGCAAACCTTCCGCACTCCGGTGCTCGATACGTTTTTTCGAGCCGCCAGCTTTCTAGGCGAAGAAAACTTCTACATTCTCTTTTTTCCCATTATCTACTGGTGCCTGCACAAAAGAATCGGCTCGCGTCTCGCGGTTCTATTCCTCTCTTCCGCGTATGCAAATGCTTTTTTCAAGAGCCTGTTTGCTGCCCCACGTCCTCATCAAGTTGACCCCACCCTGTATGCGCCTCTCAAAGCCAGTGGCTATGGGATTCCAAGCGGGCACACGCAAGCTACAGTCGTGATCTGGGGCTATATCGCGACCCAACTGCGCACTTGGTTCTGGTGGGCGCTCATCTTCATCCTGCCGATTCTGGTCGGGCTCTCGCGAATATACTTGGGGGATCATTTTCCACAAGATGTGATCGCGGGTGCGATCATCGGCACGATTTTCCTTGTAGTGTACGTTGCGCTCGAGCCATGGGTCTCACAGTGGTTCGCGACACGCACAACTCTCTGGACACGCCTTGCTGTCGCGATCACTATTCCCCTCCTGTTGGCGACAGTGTATCTGAAAGACGCAGGCTCAGTACTGGGCACTTTGTGGGGAGTGATGATTGGCTTGGTGTTGGAATCAGAATGGATTCGGTTCGATCACCACGCATCACCCACAAAGCAGATCATCAAGCTTGTGATTGGACTCGGCATTGCGCTGGGCTTGCGCTTTGGGTTGAAGGCAATTCTCCCCGCAGGGGACATTGCAACTTTCTTCCGGTACGGTGTGATCGGCTTCTGGGTGACCTTTGGCGCACCCTGGATTTTTGTGAAAACACGGCTGGCAGAGCAATTGATTCATCCGTCGCCGGTCATCAGCCATTCGCCAATTGTGGACCTTGAATCGAGAATTGAGCCTTAAGCCATGCGCATTTTCGAGACCCTTATCATTCTATTGAACCTCGTCGCCTTGTTGGCAACGTGTCTCCCGTTCTTCCTCCAGTTTCGCTGGCTCAGGTTCTTGCCCGCAGTTGTGATCTGTCTAACGCTCGTTCATTTGATCGTCGAACAGTATCGGTGGCAAATGGCCATATCCTACGTGATGACGGCTACGCTGTTCTTGTTCACTCTGCCAAATCTGCTGAAAGGCACAGCCT
Source organism: Anaerolineales bacterium (assembly GCA_025966435.1). GTDB lineage: Bacteria > Chloroflexota > Anaerolineae > Anaerolineales > Villigracilaceae > Defluviilinea. Next base: position 2,398 of record JAICRQ010000097.1, read on the forward strand.
CTTCTCTCAGCGGAATGCGCGCTGTGCTGTTGGGCGCGTTCGGATTTGTGTGGTGGCTCATCGCTATCGCCTTGCCAATTATTCTCCCTGTACCTCGCCTGCCGATGCCGCCTGGTCCATATGCGGTCGGTTCTGTCTTGTACGATTGGACGGATACAACGCGCGCCGAAACATATGCACCCGCTCCGAATGCCAAACGTGAATTGATCGTTCAGATTTGGTATCCCGCCCAACCGACGACGGATGCCAAGCTGATTCCTTTCGTGGATAATTTCGATGTGGCGTTACCGGCATTCGCCGATTTTCTTAAGTTGCCCTCCTTTACTTTAGATCATTTGCGTTTGGTGCGAACGCATAGCTACGGTGACGCGCCAGTTCGCAACGATAACGCACCGTACCCTGTGGTCATCTATTCTCACGGTTACCAGGGTTACCGTACCGCCAGCTTCAATCAGATGGAAGCACTGGCGAGTTCGGGGTATGTCGCTATCGCGATTGACCATCCCTACGCTGCTTCATTCACTGTTTTCCCGGATGGACGCGTGGTGGTGAACGATCCGGCGATATTGCCTCCGGCCGGACGAAATCAACCTGGCGACCAAGAAGCGCGAGAAAAGTTGCAAGCGACGATTGTCGCCGACCAGCGTTTCGTGATGGATCAATTGGAACTTTTGAACACTGGCAATTTGGATCCGCGCTTTGCCGGGAAACTCGACCTGCAACGAATTGGTTTGACGGGCGTCTCGCTCGGCGGCGGCGCGATTGTCTGGACGTGTAAGATTGATGCGCGTTGCAAAGCTGGACTCGCTCAGGATGGTTGGTATGAGCCAATCCCCCAGACTGTTGTTTCTGAACCTTTGCGCCAGCCGTTCATGTTTATGCAAAGCGAAACGCAAATGTGGAAGATGGATAATCTTGCGCGACTCGATAAGCTTTATCAAAGCGTCAACGCGCCTGCTTTTCATCTGAAGTTTGCCGGCGTGCTCCACGCTGACTTTGGCGATTATCCACTGTTGACATCGCTTAGCGCGCCGCTCATGTACGAGCGCGGGACGTTGAATGGCGAACGCACCGTATATATTGAGGCCGCGTACCTGCTCGCGTTCTTTGACATGTTTTTGAAGGATCAACCTGTGCCGCTGTTAAACGGTTCATCGCCCGATTATCCAGAAGTGCATTTCGAGACCCACTCGCCTTGAGTGATGGCATATAGCGCGGCATCGCCAGCGACAGAATTTTGTATGCCTATATTCACATAGTTGACGGTAAGTGGTAGTGCCGCCCAACACAGCGTGCACCCGACCCCTGGAAAAGCACCAGGACTGTCGTGGTGGGAGTCTGCGCGTTTCTTGGCAGTTGTCTTGGCTTTGGGCTGATTCCGTCAAAGCGGCGTTATCTCGTCCCGGGAGAGCACCGGGATGGTGCCCAATCCCACCCACCAGCCCTCATCAGGGTGCTACGCAACGGGTAACGCGAACCGTTAGCCCGCAGACATCAGTAAGGATTAAAATAATGTCAGGAGAACAACAAATGAGAAAAGTTATTTTTGCAATCAACATCACGATAGACGGCTACTGTGGTCATGAAGAGGGGATCGTCGACGACGAATTGCACGAGTATTTCACTGGGCTCTTGCGTGATTCAGGCGTTGAAATCTTCGGACGGAACACGTATCACTTGATGTATCCGTACTGGCACGATGTCGCAGTGAATCAATCGGAAACGGAAACGACCAACGAATTCGCACGTGCATTCGATTCCATACCAAAGATTGTCTTTTCAACGACGTTGAAGAGCGTAGAGTGGAACAACACGACGCTCCTCCACTCAAATCTTCGAGAAGAGATTATGAAGTTAAAACAACAGCCAGGAAAGAATATTTCCATTGGGGGACTGAACATCGCATCGCAAGTTGCCCAATGGAATCTCATCGACGAGTATCACTTTGTCGTTCACCCGATCATTGCGGGAAAAGGTCCCCGCTTGTTCGAATCGGGCAAGAACCTTACATTGAATCTTGTCGGATCAAAAACATTTCGTTCGGGCGTTGTTGCGTTACATTATAAGAAATGATTCTTTATGGAAACCAAGGGATTATGGTGACAACAGAGAGTCTTGGGATCGTCGCATTTAGTGGCGCATTTGCGGGCTAAAGCAATGTAGTACACCTAAATCTGATTGAGATGCAACCGATTGACAAAGATGTTCGAGCATTTCTTATTGCCGAAGCGTTTCGGTTTATTGAGCGAATCGTTGGTATTCCAGGTGTAAGGCGCATCGCCATGCTAGGCTCACTTCTCAGTTCTAAAGCTAACCCAAAAGATGTGGATTTTCTGATTACGGTCGATGATGAAGCTGATCTCACTGCTCTTGCGAAGTCTGCTCGTAGGCTCAAGGGCATGGCACAAAGTAAGAATAAGGGTGCAGATGTGTTTCTCGCGAATTCGGCGGGTCAGTATATCGGTCGGATTTGCCATTGGAGTCGGTGCGGTCCCCAATTCCGTGCTACGTGTGATGCCAGAAACTGCGGCGTGCGAGAGTATCTGCATGATGATCTGGATGATATTAATCTTGAGCCTCGTTTAGTCAAGGAACCGCCGCTCGAAATATGGCCAAATGTCGTTGCTCGTCAATCGGTTGCCAAAGATCTTTTGCCTTTCCTGGCTAAATATGAGGTGAACAGAAGTGAGCCGTGAAAGATGTTCGCGCCGCCTAACAATGCGTGCACCCGACTTGGGGTACGCGCCGCGTTTTTAGGCATTTTCCTAGCTTTAGCGGAATCCTGTTTCGAGGGCGAATCCACTCTCCCACCCCAAGCGGGTCACGCTCGCCGTTAGGCGCTTCGCGTAAACGCAAAACCAATCGGCACGATCAATCAGAAAAAAATATGGAGAAGTCATGAAATCATCAAGTACAGAACAACTTAACGGACACCACAGGGAATTATTTACTAACGGCGGACTCTCAGGTGAAGGTCAGATGAAGAATGGCAAGCGTCATGGTAAATGGAAGTTTTATTATCAGAATGGTGTTGTGAAAGCCATTGGAAGGTATGTAGACGGCGAATTGGACGGCTATTGGGAATGGTGGCGTGAAAATGGACAACCGCTTCAAGCCGGCGCTTTTAACAATGGCAAACAAATTGATTATTGGAAGCGCTACTACGATAATGGTCAACTCTGGGATGAAGGAACATATGTAGAGGGCAAGAAGGTTGGTGAGTGGAAGGTTTATGATAAGTCTGGCACTCTTAAGCAAAGCAAGGTTTACAAGCCAAGAAAATAAAATATACATGAAAGCCAGCTTCGCAAATCCCAAATCATTTGTCTCGCATGCAATTTCGTAATCCGTGTTTTTAGATTCTTGCCAGATTTCAAGTCGTGATAAATTTTGTCCAGTTTTCGGTGTCGTCTTTTTTCAGCCAGCGAGTCTTCAAGTTCATCCGCCCCTAACAAAGCTGCACTTGACCCTCGGGAGAGCACCGATACTAGCGTGGTGGGAGTCGGCGCGTTTTCAGGCAGTTTGCGCGGCTTGAGCTTGGTTCCGGCAAAGTGGCGTCATCTCGTCCCACCAGCCCTCATCAGGGTGCTGCGCAACGGGTAACGCTCACAGTTAGCCCCCTTCGTGCAAAATGGGAAATGATACCCAAGGTGGATTGATATTACATAGCATATCGTATATAATACCGTTATGAACGTTCCCAACATCGTCATCGACACCAATGTTGTCATTGCCGCCTTGCGATCAAGAAGAGGCGCATCCAATAAGCTGCTCTCGTTAGTTGGAACAAGTAAGTTTGAAATTCACGATTCGGTTGCACTTATTCTTGAATACGAAGAGGTTCTTCAGCGTCAAAGAGCCGAGCTTGATTTATCAGAAGAGGAAGTGTCAATCTTTATTGACTCATTGTGTTCAATGGCTCACCACCATCAGATCTATTTTTTGTGGAGACCGTTCTTAACGGATGTCAATGATGAACTTGTGTTGGAGTTAGCTGTTTCCGCAAACTGTGAATACATCCTGACACATAATGTCAGGGATTTCAAAGGCAGTGAAAAATTTGGGATTCGAGCAATCACTCCGAAAGAGTTTTTGCAAATTATTCGTGAGGTGTAACTATGAGCGCATTAAGTTTACGACTCCCTAAATCATTACATGAGCAACTTCGTGAATTAGCACGAGAAGAAGGCATTTCCGTGAATCAATTTGTCATGCTTGCGGTTGCCGAAAAAGTTGCTGCCATTTCCACAATTGAGTATTTAGAAAAACGGGCCAAGCGCGGCAGCCGTGAAAAATTTCTTGAAATCCTCAGCAAGGCTCCCGATGTTGAACCTGAAGAGTCTGATAAATTGTAACGGGGCTAACAATGCGTGCACCAGACCCTCGGGAGATCACCGAGACTGGCGTGGTAGGACTGCCGCCCGCAGGGACGGCGTGCGCGTTTTCAGACAGTTTATTTGGCTCGAAGCTGGTTCCGTCAAAGAGGCGTTTTCTCGTCCCGGGAGAGCACCGGGATGGTGCCTAATCCCGCCCACGGGTGGGTAACGCAAACCGATGAGCGGCAGATCGCCAGGAGAAATAACATGAAATCAGATACATCTACACCGGTTTCCGGGAACGTCAACGAGGCTTCGAAGGACAGGCGTGGCTGGTTTCTCGGTCACTTCATGCCGGGGGAAGAGAACCCCCTGCGAACCGGGGAGCTGGAGCTGAAGTGGTATACGCACGCAAAGGGAGAAACTCGTCCTGAATGGGCGCCCGGGAATCCGGTTAAGACCCTCAACATCCTGATCCGCGGTCACTTCGTCCTGCTGTTTCCGAATCAAGAAATCGCTCTGGAAAAGGAAGGAGACTTTGTCCTCTTCGGTCCCGGCGTGCCGCATTCGTATCGTTCGGTTGAGGAATCGCTTGTCCTCACGGTCCGCTGGCCCTCAGCACCTCCCTAGGAACCCCCAGGGAAAACCGCTTATGTTTGCAGGAGTTGTCAGACATTTGCAATGCTCCCGCCGCGCAGGCCGGTATAAAATGAACATGCTCGTCACCAGGGTGCCCCCCTCACTCTGGTGGCGAGCATTTTTATGAGTCAACCGGGTTTTTCCCTGAGAAAAGAAGCAGAGCGGGGAGATCGATGCCTCTGTGATTCCGAAGTCTGAGACTGCAATGAAATTTTTTTGTGACGGAGAAGAGTTTTGCGGTATGGTACTATAATAAATACGACTCCAGCGTTGTGAAAGGAAGATACAGAGGCATGGCAATTGAAGAACATTTGGCGATGTTCAAGCACGGCGTAGATGCCTGGAATCACTGGCGGGACGCCAACCCTACCCTTCAGCCGGACCTCAGCCGGGTGAACTTCTGGAGCCTGGAAACCAGCGACCCCTATCTGATGGAGGCGCTCTGGAATGTGTGGCGCCTGGAGCGCGAGTCCTATAACCTGAAAAACGTTAATTTCGTTTCGACCAAACTGCGGGGCGCCTGTCTCTCCTCCGCCGACCTGCGCGGGGCGCGCTTCAACTGTGCAGACCTTTCCTTTGCCGATCTCCGGAATGCGACGGTTGATCGAGCACAGTTCAGAGAGGCAAAGCTCAAAGCTGTGAAGCTGGTCGGGCTGCACGCCGCCCATGCGGACCTGAGCGGGGCAGATCTGGAATACGCGGACTTGAGTGGGGCCGATCTTACCGGTGCGAACCTGTCCCAATCCAATCTCAAGAACGTCAACTTGACCGGTGCCATTCTGGACGGCGCGGACTTGAGCGAGTGCCGCTTGCAGTGGAACCTTCTGGTGGATGTGGACCTGAGCCAGGTGAAAGGTCTCGCAACGGTGCGGCATTACGGCGGCTCAAGCATAGGTATGGACACGATCGAACGCTCCCACGGCAGAATCCCCGAATCGTTTTTGCAAGGCTGCGGGTTAAGCGCGCTGGAAATCGAATATGTAAAACTGGCCGCGCCCGGGCTCGAAGCAGAGCAGGTGAACACCATCGTGGAACGGATCCGGCAGATCAGCCTCCATGGAGGAAGGCAGCCCTGTTCGTGTTTCATTGGTTTCGATCTCCAGGACGAAGAGTTCGCCCGGCAGCTTCAGGCGGACCTGCTGCAGCACGGTATTCGCTGCTGGTTCGTCCCGGTCCACCGAAAATTTGGCAACCCGCTCCGGCCCGTCTCGGACCGCCAGCGACGGCTGCGTGAGAAACTGGTCGTGATCCTTTCCGAGGCGTGCATTCAGAATGAGTGGATCGGCGAAGAGGTGGAAGCCGCGCTGCAGGCAGAGGACGATGGGAACAGGCTGGTGGTGCTGCCCGTGCGGTTGGATGATGCGGTGATGCAGGCTCAGGATGATTGGGCAGCCCGCCTCAAACTGGTCCGCCCAATCGGGGATTTCCGCCGGTGGAAGGATACGGCTCACTACCAGAAGGCATTCCAGCAACTGTTAAAAGTATTGAAGGCGGTGTAGGTACTCTAAAACGAGGATGTGAAATATAGAAACAGAGCTGACAACCGAGCAAATCACTTTAATGTGCAGACGGGGGTTTGGGAACAAGATTCAGATGGATTCCATAGATGAACTGACCGGTGGAACATTCAACACGACATATCGTATAACGTTCGCGAATCAGGCGAAAACAATCCTGCGCGTGGCTCCCTCTCAGACAGCCGATACAGCCTGGCAGGATATTTTCCTCATGCGGTCGGAACATGCGATGCAGCCCTATTTTGCTCCGGTGGCAGCGCTTATGCCCAAAACACTCCTCGTGGATTTCACCCGTCAGCTCATCGACCGCGACTATATGTTCCAGAGCTTCTTAGAAGGCGAACGCTGGGACGATGCCTGGGAGCAACTGACCCCGGAAGAAAACAATATTCTCTGGAATCAATTTGGGCACATCACAAAGCAGATCCATGATGTGCGCGGAGAATCGTTCGGGTTGCCGCGTCCCGGCTTTCAGTTCGAGCACTGGAGCCAGACCATCATCGACCGCTTGGAACGCACGCTTCAGGCGGCAACGGAGCTTCAGCTTGATGTAACTTACCTCGCACATATCCTGGAACTGGTCCGTGCGCACCCGCACCAGCTGGATGAGATTCAAACCCCGCGCCTGCTGCACGGGGATTTGTGGTTATTTAATCTCCTGATCACACGCGGAGAAGACGGTCCTGAGATTGTCGGGGTGCTCGACGCCGA
>JAICRQ010000442.1 GCA_025966435.1 Anaerolineales bacterium
GTCCCCCATATAAAGCGCTTCATCCTGATCATGCGTGACAAAGATCACCGTTGCTCGCATGGACTTAAGGGTGCGCCGCACATGCTCGCGCATCTCCATCCTCAGGTCGGCGTCTAGGCTGCTGAAGGGCTCATCCATCAGCACCAGCACTGGACGCGGCGCCAGGGCGCGTGCTAGTGCAACACGCTGGCGTTCGCCACCGGACAAGGCATGGGGATACCGTCTGGCGAGCGGCAACAGCCCGACAAGATGCAACATTTCTCCCACAGTTGTTTTGATTTCCCCTGCGGGCTTTCCACGTAAACCGAAGGCGATATTCTCCGAAACGGTCAGGTGCGGGAATAGTGCATGATCCTGAAAGACCATCCCCACGCCGCGCTGCTCGGGCGGGACAAACACAGAGTCAGATGCCACCACGCGACCGTTCAACCAGACGATCCCAGAATCGGGCCGTTCGAGTCCGGCAATGATGCGTAAGGTTGTGGTCTTGCCGCATCCGCTGGGACCGACCAGGGCAAGGATTTCGCCACTGCTCATCTCAAAGGAAATATCATTCACCGCCGACTGGACAGTGCCTTGAAATCGCTTAACCAGATTACGTACTTCCAAAGTTGTCATTTGAAGATTTGTTCTCTACGTAGGAGGAAGTATAACGGAAACGCCGACGCCAACACAAGCAATAACGCCGCCGGCGCAGCCTGTATGTAAAAACCATCTGCAGCCCACATCCACACCCGGACGGCGAGGGTCTCGAATCCTGCAGGACGTAAAAGCAGCGTTGCCGGCAATTCTTTGAGCGAGGTCAGGAACACCAGGGAGCCGCCTGCGAGCAATCCCGGCAGGATGAGAGGCAGGGTTACCTGTGCCATCGTCTGTAGAGACGTTCGCCCCAGCGTGCGTGCCGCTTCTTCCAGCGAAGGGGAAAGCTGGTTCAATGCCGATTCGCTCGCCCGCACCGCCTGCGGCATGTGACGCAACACATACGCAATGACAACTACAAATGGTGTGGCATACAAAAATGGCAGCAGTCGATTGACAAGCAACACTAGGCTGAGAGCGATGACTACGCCCGGGATGGCATAGCCTACCTGACAAAAGCGGGAAATAAACCGGCTGATTCGATTTGGATAACGAACGGAAAGCAATGCCACAGGCAGGGAAAACATCACAGCAAGGATCGCTGCCAGCCCGGAACTCCATAGGCTGTTCCACACATAACTCTCAAACCCCTGTGAACCTGTGAGAAAAACATTCTTAAGCGTTTCTGGGTCGAGGAATGCCTGCAGGCTCCAGACGAGCAGGACGAGCACCGGCACTAGCAGGCTCGCTGAAACAACACCTAATACTAGCAAGAGTGCAGGCACCCGCCACCTTCCCAGCATAACTGGAGGTGCCGGACGCCAGTTGCTTTCCATTTGTGTGAAGCGCGCCTGCCCCTGCAAACGCAATTCGCTCCACAAAATCAGGATCGCCAGCACAACGAGAATGGCGCTCAACACCGAGGCTGCCGACCGGTCATAACGTCCGGAGAGCTGCACAAAGATTGCCGAGGAAAAGGTTTCGTATCTTAGCAAAGCCACCGTCCCGTACTCTGCCAGGATGTCCAAAGCAACAAGCAGCGCACCTGCCGCAAGCCCGGGACGTAAGGCGGGTAAGGTCACCTCAAAGAGAGTCTGGAGCGGGGTACGCCCAAAGGCTCGTGCCGCTTCTTCGAGCGAAGCATGCAGGGAGCGAAACGCAGCGGCACTCAACAGATACACGTAGGGATAGGTAAACAAAGTGAGAATAAATGCTGCGCCCCAAAACCCAAGCGGACTGGGCATGGACACAGGCTGACCAAACATACTTTCCAGCGCCTGTGGGATGTACCCACCGCGCGGGCGCAATAGTGCCAGATGAACAATGCCCCCAATATAGGCTGGGATAGCAAGCGGCATGGCAAGCAGCCAGCGGAACACGTCTCTGCCGGGCAGGTCGCTACGCTCAGTGAACCAGGCCATGCTAATGCCCGTCAGAAGCGCACCGCCCGTCACAGCGATGCCCAGCAGCAGAGTATTGCCCAACAGTTTCCAGATGCGGTTTTGGAACAAGCGCTGCCAGGCGTCGGGCTCTGCTCCCAGTGCACGGATAAAAATGTAGGCAAGCGGGATCGCCACAAAAAGCGCCACCAGCCCCGCGGCGAGAGCAAGCCGGGGGCTGATGGGATGGGATCTCAACCGCAAAAGGTTGGAGCGCTGTACGGGTGTTGCCAATGTCCAAGCCGTAGGTCACGCCTCTGCAGAGCGTCCCCGCAGGAGTAGCATGAGCTTCTTATGGTAACGCGACTTTTTCCATCAAGTCAAACGTCGCCTCGAAATCCTGCGAAGCCGCAACGACATCCACATCTGCCAGACGGAAACCTGTCAGGGGTTGAACATCTGGCTGCAGCGCTACCTCACTCAGAAGTGGATACTCGTAATTCTGCTCGGCGAACAACTTCTGCCCTTCGGGCGAGACGAGGAAGTCCAGGAAGGCTTGCGCAGCTTCGACGTGCGGTGCGCCATTGACGACTGCCGCCGCGGTTGCGTTTGTGATCAGCCCGATCTGCTCTTCACCCTGATCGGGGAAAATAATTCCGATGTTGCTGCCCTCTGCCTTTTGCAGGTGATAGTAATAGTGATTGACTAGTCCCAGCTTGAATTCCCCTGCCCCGACTGCCTTGCGCACATCCGTGTGACCGCCAAAGAAGGTGACCTCGTTGGCGAGTAGACCGTTCAACCAGGCTTCGGTCTCTTCTTCACCGACCAACTGCCGCATCGCAGCAATCTGCGCTTGCATGGAACCGTTCGTCGAGCCGGCGGCAGCGATCTGACCCTTCCACTTCGGGTCGGTTAGGTCAAAGATTGATGTAGGTAATTCCTCCTGGGAGACAAGGTCGGCGTTGTAGATAATCACCCGGGCGCGACGCGTAAGTCCAGTCCACAGTTCATCGGCGCCGATGAACTCCGCGGGAAGCTGGTCCGCGCCCACCGGACGATATGCCTGGAATATGCCCTCCTGTGCCAGGGATTGCACAGTGAATAACTCCGTCGTAATAAAGACATCTGCCTGCGGGTTAGCTTTCTCTTCGAGCAACGCGTTTGCGATCTCGCTATTGCTACCAGCCTTAAGCAATACGTTCACGTTCGGATATTTTGTCTTAAATGCATCGATCACTGGCTGGAGCAGGGGCTCCGTGCGCCCGGAATAAATGACAAGATCCCCGGAAACATCGGTCGTCTCGGCAGCCGGCGCTTCTGTGGCAGGCTGTGTAGCGGCGGGCACAGCACTACACGCACTCGCTACCAGCGTAATCAATAGAATAATGAACGAAATTTTTAGCTTGCTCACGATCAGAAACTCCTTGACAAGTTGGAATGTTGGGCATTGGCAGATAAATAAGAAATCAGACAGTATTTATCGGCTTGTTACGCCGTATAGTATAATTTTCACAAACAGAATAATCTAGATATTTGTATTAAATTTCCTATATATCCCATTGCAACCAGTTTTCAACCTGGTTGATACTTTCGGAGTTTGAA
>JAICRQ010000203.1 GCA_025966435.1 Anaerolineales bacterium
TAGATCCGGCTCCAGGGAAACGATCAACTCCGTATTCAACGCGTCGAACGTGGAACCGATATCGGTGATAGCTTTTGCTTCATCCGGAAAATCAGAAAGCTCATCGCGCCCGACGACCTGATCCCCCGCGCCGATGGCAAAGAGAATCTCTGTATTGGAAGGAGCCAGGGAAACGATGCGCTGTGGGAATCCGTTCAGAGCGACCTCACGACCGAGTCCGTCGGTGAAGGTCAGATGCGCAGGAACCGCGGTCGGCGTGGCTTGCGGCGCGCAGGCTGCCAGTAAGATGATCAGTATAGTGATGAACAAGAATTTTCGTAACATGGTTTTCTCCAGTTTGTTTTGTCATTGCGAGCGTAGCGATTGCGAAGCATCCTGAAAGGAAGCAATCTCATGGTTCAGCGCGGAGATTACTCACTTGCACCGGGCACAAGTGCCGGTGTCGCCGCGAAGAACGTTCTTCGCAATGACACAGATAAGCGAATCAAAATCCCCAGCATAGGCTGGGGAGGTTGGAGAGGCAATCCGAGTGATCGTCCTCCACCTCCTTTCCGCGAGAGTGTGGCAGAACCGATCAGAGCGGGCGACCTGACTTGTTCGAACAGGGTTCGAATTCACAGTTGCGCGACAGTGTCGGATTCACACCGACTTCGCCGCTGGCTGACCGTATTGACTTATAACGCGATTGTATGCTTTTTATAGAGTCGAGTCAAGATGATAAGAGTCATTGCAATGACTGAAACGAGTAAGGTAGGAGTCCCTGCGCGTCCGAGAAGACCCAGCCCAATCCACGGGAGGAAAAATATCCATGTAATCCACAACCAGTCCCGCTTGGAGCTTGCGCTTCCAACCAGATAAAACAGCGGGACGAGCGCAAATGCAAAATCGTAATTTTGCAGATAAGGATTTATCAGCAACGCCATGCACACGAAGAAAGCAACAGAAAGATCATCGCACATACGATACTTGCTGCCAATAAACAAAGCGATCAGTGCCGCGAGCAAGATTCCGGCAATCCAAATAGATTGGTCGAATCCCAGTCTTCCGGCCTGTGCGATGGTCAGAGGCATACTTACACAGAGCCCGCATTGGGATACATCTTTGAAGCTAAACAACGCTTGTAAATATGTGATTGGCCACCTCCCATCTGCAAGGAAGCCAAGGAAGAACAGAATCATCCCTGTCAGGACAGTTGCCCAGGCGGCTCGGCGTCCAAACGCATCGCGCCGCAGGAGGAGAAAAGAAAAAACGGGGATCAACACGAACATCCCGATGTGCGGTTTAAATGTCGCCAATCCCATACCAAGCGCCAGAAGTCCCACCTGTTGATGTCTCAACGCGTAGAGGATCAATGCCATGCCAAGGAGGCTGGGGAAGACATACTGCCCGACGATCAGCGCGCCGAATATGGGAAGGAAAAAGAAGGCTGCTAAAAAGGAATATAAGCGTTTTCGTGGTTCCCATCCGTTGGTGAGCAGCCAGACAGAAAGGAGCAACATCACAACATTGAGCCAAAACCACATCCGCACGGCCACGTCTATGGAAAGCAATGCAAGTGGCAGCGTTGTCACGGCAAACCAAGGCGGGTAGGGAAACGGTAGGACGAAAACCTGATCTACGGAAACCCCCAGGTCGTCGGCGATCATCTGTGTTTGCGCCGCTTGATCATAAAGCGGAATGCCTTGCAGTACGCCCGAATCGGCTCGATAAAGAACTTGAAAATCAAGATAGGGATCGAGTGGAACCTCAACAAATACTGCAATCGCAAGCAGGAGGATGAGCGATGCAGCAAAAACGGAAAAAAGGAATAGATTTCGCTTCATTGCGTTTTGCTTCGTCTGGCAATCTTTTTGATTAAACCGCGAAAACCCGACAAATGGAATGATGGAAAAGATATTGAACCTCTTGCAAAAATGCGCTAGAGAGCGCCCGCCTTCTGTACGCTGTGTTCTCTCTTAAGCAAGAGGTCTATTATTACAGAACCCCAGGCAATCCGCGTGTGGAACAGAAAACTGTTCGAGAGACGTAGGTCACGCCTGGACGTGGCTTAAAGCGCGCTGTATGCTCCACTCGATCCATTTTTCCGCAGGCTGATCTTTTACACAAACAAGATTTTGCCCACGCAACCGCTCGCTACACAATCACAAGTTGTTATCCTGATGTACAAATTGTTCCGTGTCGCAAAAGCAAAAACCTTTTCCATGTTGGCAATGTTATAATCATCTCTACGAAATTTGCTTTCACATCGATACATTCAATCCGGTTCATGAATAACGCCCTATTATGGTTTCTGTCAAATCATGAAATTTTTTCCGGAATGTCATTTTAATGCCAAAATTCCCGACAGACGCTCCGACCGATAAAGTCACTAAGACCGTTGAAAACCTGGGATTTCCCCCTATTCGGGAAGGTAGTCACAGTTCTGTGTTAAGGGAAAACTCAGACGGGACGCGCACACTGCTTATCATGCCAAATTATTGCAAGATCAAAAGTTCCACTCTCCACACAATTCCGACTCAATCTGTAATATTGCGCGACGGATTCTTAGCTATTTACAGGAAACTCTAAACAATGGGGGTCGCTAACGACCATTCCCCCGCGATCTCGCGGCTACAGCAACAACTGACTACACGGCTTCCGCTGATGTGGTTTTCGCTTGCCTTTCTGGGGGGAATCGTTCTGGGCAGTCTGGTTTCTCTGCACATTTTTGTCTGGATCGCGCTGTTCGTCGCGGCTGACGTTCTGCTGATCATTTCAAGGATTCTTTTCCGGCGGCGCCCTTCGTTACCTTTCATCTTTTCCCCATTTGCCTTCGTCCTTCTCTTAGCCCTGTTCCTCGGTGCGGCGCGCTATCAATTCTCAGTCCCCAACTTCAACGCATTCCACATCGCTTTCTACAATGACCGTGATTACGACATGCTCGTCACGGGCACGGTCGAGGAACCTCCCGATTATCGGGATAATTACACCAACCTGCGCCTGAACGTTACCCGCGTGGACACAGGCGATGGCGAGCTGCCCGCCAACGGATTGCTTCTGGCGCGCGTTTCGAACAATCTCACCTTCCGCTATGGCGATATCCTGCGGCTGCGTGGCAGCCTCAAGACTCCACCGGAAAACGAAGAATTCTCATATCGAGATTATCTCGCCGCGCAGCACATCCACTCGTATATGTCCAGCGCGGAAGTGACAGTTCTGCCGGGCAGGGGTGGGAGTCCGGTATATATGGCGCTGTATGATTTCAAGGAAAAGGCGCTCACGAATATTTACCGGCTGTTTCCCGATCCGGAGTCGTCATTGATGGCGGGGATTCTACTGGGTGTGGATACCGGTCTTACGCAGGAATTGCAACAGGCTTTTAAGAACACAGGCACAGCACATATCATCGCCATTTCGGGATTCAATATCAGCATTATTGCCGGGTTGTTTATAACCCTCTTCAGCCGTTTTGTTGGTCCACGCCGTGGCACACTTCTGGCGATCATTGGAATCGTCTTTTACACGATCCTGGTGGGTGGCAGCGCGGCTGTGGTGCGTGCGGCGATTATGGGCAGCCTTGCCCTCTTTGCAAAACAAGTCGGGCGGCGGCAGGCTGCGTTGAACACATTGCTGGCAGTCGCGATGTTCATGTGTCTATGGAACCCGCTCTATCTCTGGGATGTTGGGTTTCAACTCTCGTTTTTCGCGACGCTCGGCCTCATCTTGTATGCAGATCCATTTTCGCAGTTTGCGAATGGTATCATCACAAAATACTTTCCCGCCTCTGCCGGGGAAAAATTTGCTGCTATCTTCTCCGAGTTTGTGCTGCTTACGCTGGCTGCACAAGTCACGACGATCCCGATCATGGCATATCACTTCCAGCGGATCTCGCTGGTTTCGTTTCTTGCCAATCCGTTCATCCTCCCGGCACAGCCCGCCGTGATGATCCTGGGCGGATTGGCAGTCGTGCTCAGTCTCGTCTGGTTCCCGCTTGGGCAGATAGCGGCATGGGTTACGTGGCCGTTTGTCGTATACACCATCCGCATCGTGGAGATTTTTGATCGCGTGCCGCACGGCACTCTCTTTCTGGGAGAGTTATCCATTTGGTTCGTGGTTCTTTTTTATGTCGTCCTTTTCGCTGTGACCTTTGGCAGCGCGCAAATCAAGGAGTGGTTCGGAGCTATGAAACAGGACCGGTCTAGAATTCCCGCAGGAGTCGGAGTGGTAGTCTTGCTGCTGGCGTTATTGCTGGTCTGGCGCGCGGCATCTACCACTCCAGATGGACGCCTGCACATCACATTTTTGGATGTCGGCTCTGCCGACGCCGTGCTCATTAAAACACCAACGGGCAAACATGTCCTCATCAACGGTGGGCCAAGCGTGACGACTCTCGCCGATGAATTAGGGCGGCGCCTGCCTGC
Source organism: Anaerolineales bacterium (assembly GCA_025966435.1). GTDB lineage: Bacteria > Chloroflexota > Anaerolineae > Anaerolineales > Villigracilaceae > Defluviilinea. The sequence continues at coordinate 4,401 of JAICRQ010000203.1, forward strand.
CTTTAATCGCAAGTTGGACTGGCTGATCGTCGCTGGGACGGATGAGGAGGACGTCGCGGCGCTGCCACGCGTGATCGAGCGTTACCCACCGGATGCTGTGCTATGGAGTGGGAATACGCAAGCCTCGTTCTCCTCCGGTGTGTTGAACGAGTATCTGGCAGTGAGCGACATCAACGTGTTGAACGCCGAACCGGAACAGCTGCTGGAGCTTGGCGACGGCGCTACCCTACGTGTGCTGACAACAGGTCCGCGCGGCGCGGTACTACTGGTCGAGTGGAATAACTTTCGCGCCCTGCTCCCCATTGGTATGAGTTTCGAAGCTTTGGATGAATTACGCAACGGCGCGGAAGTGGGACCGGTAAGCCTGCTTTCCCTTGCGGATTCTGGTTACGCTGCATCCAACCCACCCGAATGGATCGCGACGCTGAACCCGGAACTAGTTCTACTGAACGTAAGCGCTGCAGATGAAAACGGTATGCCCGATAGCGAAGTCCTCGAATCGGTTGAGGATTATCAACTTCTGCGCACCGACCAGAATGGCTGGGTCGAGATCACCAGCGACGGCGAGCGGATGTGGGTCAATGTAGAGCGAAGGAGTGAAACGAATGGCGATTCCTCATAATTATTTACTTTTTCCAGTAAGTAAGTAATTCATGAGACAAGGTACAATTGGAAAGTCGGGAAACCAAAGGAGTGTTGAACATGAGTGAACTGAATATCACCGCCTCGCAGATCCAGGGCGAGGTGCCAGTGACCATCTTGCATTTGAGTGGTCACCTGCATGGAAATACGGAACCGGAGCTACTTGACCGCGCCCGCCAGGCGAAGGAAGATGGTTCAACGCATCTCCTGCTCGACCTCTCCGGCGTGGATGTACTCACTAGCGCCGGTCTGCGCGCGATCCACAATATCTTTAATTTGTTCACACCCCAAAGCGACCAAGCCCTGATCAAGCAACACGGCGACGAACCGTACAAGTCGCCTTATTTTAAATTGGCGTGCCCGAACCCCAATGTGTATTACGTCTTGAACATTGCCGGATTTTTGCAGAATATTCTGATTTACAACAATCTGGAGGATGCTGCGAACTCATTCGCTGCATAGCTGGTTCAACACTGTTACAAATGTTTCCACCATTTTCTCGATATTGATCTCTTCCTTTACGATCCGATGGGATTCCGCACCCATCCTCCGCAGACGCGCTACATCCGATAGCGCGTCTTTCATTGTCGAGAGAAGTGATTCGAAATGATCAGGTGGGACTTGCCAGCCGTTCTCGTTGCGGACAAGATCGTCCTGTGTGCCATCCCCTTGTGCGACGATTACCGGTAACCCGTAACTCATCGCCTCCTGGACGGCAAGCCCACCCGTCCCTGGCAGGACGAAGAGATCCGCTTCGAGGAAATAAGGTTTTAACTCTGCGCCTTGCCTGGCTCCCACAAACTCCGCGGCAGGATAGATATTCCTGGCGAGCGACTCCAGGTTCTTGCGCTCCGGCCCATCACCGACAATGATGAGGCGTGGAGTTGTGTCTAGTTGCGCGCAGGCTTTTAGTAAAAAGTCAACTCGCTTGCGAGCCTGTAGTCTACCAACGAAAAGAATTGTGACATGGTCCAGGGCCAATGGTCGATTGTCAGGCTTGAAAACTGGCGGTGGAGAGACAGCATTATGCGCGACGAAAATCTTTTCGCGTGGAAAACCGAGCGCAGCATACTCATCTGCACCGCGCTGACTATAGACAATCATGGCATCAAATTGATTGAGAAAGGAGATTCTTCTCTGCTTTCGAAATCCGCGGACCGGAGGCGAGCCCAACCCCCAGCCGATGACGGGGCTCCCTTGTCCGTGCATCCATTTCACTGCGGCGGGCGTGGAGAGATAGCGTGGGTTTGCTTCCACGATCAGCGCGTCTGGCTTCAGTTTTCTGAGCCAGTCGAGGAGCCCAAGTTGATAGCAAAGGTAAATGGAGCCATCAAAAAAGTGAAGATTCCTCCCCAACGTGTAGTTGGTAATTTTTAATTGGTTGGTGGTCGTAATGCCTTCACTGGGACGCGGCAACCCTGTAAACAGACTCATCCCTCCATCACAGA
>JAICRQ010000295.1 GCA_025966435.1 Anaerolineales bacterium
ACATTCACATACACCATTTCGGGTCCGCGCGGGGGGTATGTGTTCGAGGGAATTGATGCACGCGTTCACGATCACCTGGCAGTCAGCCGTGCCACGGTCCGGGTGGAGGCGAAAGGGCGGTTGTTCGTCCTTCCGCCGGTGACGCGCATCCGCCAGGTCGCGATCCGCCCGCGCGGGACGCGCGTCTACGCCGGGACGATCCCCGCCCGGGCTGGCGGCGCAGGCACAGATTTTTTTGGCGTGCGCGAGTATCAGCCGGGTGACCCGCCCCGCGCCATCAACTGGCGCACGAGCGCGCGCTATGCGGACAGGTTCTATTCCAATGAGTTCCAACAGGAGCGTGTGGCGGACGTAGGGATCGTGCTTGATGGGCGTCTGCGCACCAACGAGTTTGCGGGGGGGCACTCCCTGTTCGAGTATTCCGTACAAGCCGCGGCTTCACTGGCAGACGCGCTGTTGAATCAGGGCAACAGAGTCGGCTTGCTCTTGTATGCCTCGTACCTCTCCTGGACATTTCCCGGCTATGGGAAGATCCAACGGGAACGGATCCTGCATGCATTGGCAAATGCCAGGGCAGGGGAAAGCCAGGTGTTCTCAGATCTCGAATATATTCCCTCGCGCTTGTTTCCTCCCAAGTCGGAAATTCTGATCGTTTCACCTCTGTCCGAAGATGACCTCAAACCTCTGATTCATCTGCGTGCGCAGGGATATGAGGTCATGGTGGTCAGCCCGAACCCTGTCCGGTTTGAGTTATCGTATTTGCCCGCGAACGAAATGGCTCAACTTGCGGGTCGCGTCGTCCAAATGGAGCGGATCCTGTTATTACAAAAGATGGGACGCGCCGGCATCCACGTGCTCGATTGGGATGTGTCGGACCCGTTCGATCTCTTTGTCAAGCGCCGCTTAAGCCGGTCGCCATTCTGGTTGCGGGCGTTTGGTAGATAATCAGCCTCTAACACGAAGGAAAACCTTAGGTCTTAAAGCTTTGTGTACTTCGTGTTTTAAATCTGGAGCAGTATGACGATTATCGTACTGATATTGAGCATTCTTCTGGGAACCGTTTCGCTTGTCATTGGATACTCACAGGGAGGAGCGTCTAGTTACTCACTCGGGTTTTTGCTGCTGGGCGGAATCTGGCTCGTGACGCATTTCCGCAAGTGGTACTGGTTCTCTTCCATCGCTCTTTTGTTGATCATTTGCGGCGCGGCGTATGGCGTGTGGCGCGAATTCCCCACGGTCTGGATGTTGCTGGGGGCACTGGGCGGCTTGCTAGGCTGGGACCTCTCTGACTTTGCGCGCCGCCTGAGTTATGCTTCTCCCATGGACGATACGCGCAACATGGAGCGCCTTCATCTGGAGCGTGTAGGCATCGTGGCGGCGCTCGGGTTGGGGCTGGCGATTCTCAGCCGCATCATTCGCGTGGAACGGCTGGCGTTTGAGGTGGCGGTGGGTCTGGTGTTACTGGCTGCGCTGGGGTTGACGCGGTTGGTGATTGGGTTGAGGAGGAATTGAAAGGCAAAATGGTGCGATTCGCATTCCAACTAATCCCTAACGCGCAGACAGAAGTAGTGATAAACCTTCAGTAGCAACTCTTCGGGTTCAGACACATAACCCTCGTATCGTCTTTGTGAGCGCCCCATTGACTTCAAAATGCGCTTCCAGAAAAACTAAAATCGCTAAAGCCGATTCGCAATTCCTTTCATACCCCTGCATCCATGTGCTGACATAGTCTGCGAATTCCGGAAAGCGCTGCTCAAATCGCCGCTCGTTGACGAATGGATCGCGATGTACTTCCTTTGCTTCATCGATATATTCCACTAATTCCAAGCATCGGTCTACAGCGTAGCCCTGAATAAAACGCGTGGCAGAGAGCTTTTCGCCGCGTTTGTCACGGTTTAATCCCACATAGAGATTGGTCAACGCTTCGCCCAGGAGCCACTCCTTCGTTCGCCTGGCATGAGGCGCAGGACCGGACATTGGCTGGCTGACCGTATCCGGAACGTCTTCACGCTTCCAGACAACGCGCCCGGGTGAAAAGGGGATGTTCTTGAGTTCGTCCCGTTCAAACACTGCAAATTCGCAGAAGATTGCATCTTCAAAGAGCAATTTATAACCATCCTCTGTATTTCGAAAGCTATAAACAACAGGATAAACATCACGCAGCCATTGAAGGGAATCGATATAAGCGTGTTTATAACCGTCCTCGACAATGACAAAGAAATCCAGGTCGGAATATGGGTCCAGGCGGTCAAGCTCCAATCCAACCGAGCCGAGACCGATTAATGCCAGGGCGTGTCGGCTGCGCTTCAGGGAATATCCAATTTCATCAAGGCGTTTAAGCAGATCGTCGGTTTTCATAAGTCCCTTATACAAACTTTAAGCGTTCGTGCGGGAGCGCAAATCATCGTACGTAGATCGGGTTGCTGAAGATCCAGCCGCGTTTACGACCCAGGTAGCTGCGCCAGACTTCCACCCGATACGCGCCGGGTTCGGTGGCGCTGTAGGCACAGGCTTGCGAATCCTTCCAGGCGCCGATCATTTTTCCGTCTTTGATCAGGCGGATCTCGGCGGGCTGAGGTAAGTGCGCCTGTAACGTTACCCCGCGCCGGGAAGAGATCTCATCACCCATAATGGCAGATTGCTCGAGTCCCCTGGCTTTGAAGGTAAAGCCGCGTGTGGGTGCCGGAAGGTCATACGCCACAAAACAATGCCCGGCAGCCAGGGCATCATAAATCATCTTTTTATCGGTGGGAACATCTCCCGTTAGTGGTTGGGGGATAAACATGTGCGTATTGACAGTGCGAAAATGAAACTGGTAGGGAAAGATGACACGATGAAGAGGTCCCATGTGCATATCCAGGGCATGCGCATCCGAACCGCCGATGGCTACCACGCGCCGTCCTTCCGCCAGGAAATCGTCCCAGCGCTGGAGCGTCTCGCGGATGGGGCCGTATCCGATGAATTGTGGGAAGAAGGCGTAAAATGCTCCATGTAGTTTGGTGGGTATAACGGTCTTAAGCTCGCTCAGGCCATTCCAAAGCTCGAGGCCGGTATAGCCATGCACGTCCCAGGCTTCCCAGGAGATGTCTGTTTCGTTGAACGTGGAAGCCTCGGGATCGTTCGGATGGGCGATAAACGATAAGCCGCCTGCCTCGGCGACTCTATTAATCAGCGTTTGCGGGTCATCTGCCAGCGTAGCGACGTCTCGCTGGCTGTTGAATACCAGAAGGTGGTTTTTTTGCGGAACCCGATCCTGATCGTGGACTTCCTGCCCCACCAGCAGCAGGACACGCTGGCGACCGACCCGGTAATATCCCTCAACGCCTTGCACCAGCACGTTATGGTCTGTCACAATAACCGCGTCTAATCCCGTTTTGATGGCGGCTTCCGCGATCTCCTTGTGGGTGCCAGTCCCATCCGAGTAACGCGTGTGCATGTGCAAGTTGACGACGATTTCGTGCATGGTGGTTAATGTAGACAAGTATACAAGTAAACAGATACGTACTTGTCTACCTGTGTGCCTGCTCTCCTTTTTACTCCGTTTGACTATTTCCCTTTATAACAGGTATAATTTGCCCGCTTATTTCAAGGAGGCACGTCGTACATGGTTACCTATCTAAATATCGCGTTGATTATAATCTCGCTCCTGCTCATCATCAGCGTGATTATGCAGAGCAAGGGTGCAGGCTTGGGCGGGCTGACGGGCGCCGACACTGGAAGTATCTTCACTGCCCGTCGCGGCGTCGAGCGCACATTGTTCTGGATCACCATTGTTTTGAGCGTTATTTTCTTTGCGTTGGTCATAGCGCTGCTGTTGATTTCGTAATTCAATGGATTCCTTTTGAAAGGCCGTTTAATCCGCGCGGCTTCGTCTGCGGGGTGAGCGCGCCTTTCTTTTTTATCTATGAAACAATTACGCTGGCAGATTCTGGTTGTCCTGGTCACGCTTGCCATTGTGGCGGTGTTGCTGTTCAGCCAGCAAACGCCTACCATTACAGGACCGATCCTTCCCCAGCCAGAACAGGGAGGCGTATATACCGAGGGTTTGGTCGGCTCACTGGGGCGGCTCAATCCCCTGCTGGATTGGAATAACGCCGCCGATCGTTCTGTGAACCGTCTACTGTTCACGGGTCTCGTTCGCTTTAATGAACGCGGTTTGCCGGAAGCGGATCTGGCGGAAGCATGGGGTGTGGCGCAGGATGGCACCGTCTATAATTTTTCGATCCGGCAGAACGCAGTCTGGCACGACGGGACCCCTGTCACCAGCGACGATGTGATTTTCACCGTTGACCGGATGAAGAGCGCGGGCTCTCTCTTTCCTCCAGACATCAAGGATTTATGGGGCAAGATCGAAGTCGAAAAATTGAGCGACAAAGTCATCAAGTTCACGTTGCCAGAACCGTTTGTCCCCTTCATGGACTATCTGACCTTTGGCGTATTACCTAAGCATTTGCTCGAGTCGGTCCCGGCTGCGCAAATGCCGGATGCGGAGTTCAACATCAATCCTGTTGGCAGCGGGCCCTATAGATTCGATCATTTGATCGTGGACGATGGGCAGATCACAGGCGTCGTGCTCACCGCCTCTGATACTTATTATGGGGCCGCTCCCTTCATCGAGCAGGTCGTTTTCCGTTATTACGAGACCTCCTCGGATGCTATGGATGCTTATCAGCAGGGAGACGTGCTTTCTGTCAGTCAGATCACTACGGATGTGCTGAACGCAGCTCTAGAGGAGCCGAACCTCTCGGTCTACACCAGCCGTTTGCCGCAGATCAGTTTCGTTCTGTTCAATCTAAACAACCCCGAAGTGACCTTTTTCCAAGATCCGAAGCTGCGCCGGGCGCTGATGTTAAGTATCAACCGTCCGTATCTGATCAACACCTTTCTGCAGGGT
>JAICRQ010000034.1 GCA_025966435.1 Anaerolineales bacterium
GCTCGGGCTGGACTTGATCTGCCGCGGTTTGAGACAGATCAGCACGGATGATTACGAAGCAATGGAACGTGGGGGATTGATCTATGAGGCGCTTTATGCCCAATTGAACATCGACTCTACCAAATAGCACAGAAAAGGAATTTATGACTCAACCTCGAACCATTATCTTTGTTTGTGAGCACGGAGCGGCAAAGAGCGTAATCGCAGCAGCTCACTTTAACCAGCTTGCTTCGCAAATGGGGCGGGATATGCGCGCGGTGGCGCGCGGGACCCACCCAGACAAAGACCATTCACCGCAGGCAATCAAAGGTCTGTCTGAAGAGGGTTTGACTCCTGCTGAGGCGACACCTCAAAAACTCACGGCAGAAGAATTAAAAGCCGCGCAGAACGTAATCGCGTTTTGCGACTTGCCAACCGAATATCAGCCAGAAACCAGGATCGAGCATTGGGAGGATGTACCACCCGTCAGTAAAAACTATGAAACGGCTCGAGATATCATCGTCGAGCGAATCCATCAACTATTGAACAGGTAGGGCACTTCCTTGCATCCTATATCGGCAGAAACAGAATTCAATATTCCGCGCCAATCTCTGACTGAGATCTTCCTGCGTTTTCTAAAATTTGGCTTTCTTGCCTGGGGCGGTCCGGTCGCGCAGATCGCGATGCTCCGTCAGGAATTGGTCGAGGAAGAAAATTGGATCAGCCCGGAGAAGTTCAATCGCGTGCTCTCCGTCTACCAGGTGCTACCCGGACCAGAAGCAACTGAATTGTGTGTGTACTTTGGTATGCTCGCACGTGGACGCATTGGGGCTCTGCTTGCCGGACTTGGATTTGGGCTGCCTGGCTTTCTGTTAATGCTCGCCCTCTCCTGGTTTTATCTGAGCTATGGAATCACCTCCCCGCTCTTCCAATCGGTCTTCGCGGGGATGCAGCCCGCAGTGGCAGCGCTCATTGTCCGGGCGGTGCACCGGATTGGCAGTCACGCTTTGCACGCGGACAGATGGCTTTGGGGAATCGCTTTCGTTGCGGGACTCGCTCATTTGCTGCGAGTCAATTTTCTGCTGACATTGCTAGCTGCCGGTTTCGTCTATGCATTTGCAAAACAAAACCGAAACGTTCCCGCGATCCTTCTTGCTATCCTATTCTCAGGTTGGATTGCATTAAGCAATCTTTCAGGAATGCAGTTGATGCAGGCTGACCAAGCCTCCCCATCGGTTCTGGCAAAGCCCGCCTCGCTTCTGTCCTTACTCTGGTCTGGTTTACGAACCGGACTGCTGACGTTCGGCGGTGCGTACACTGCTATACCTTTTCTGCAGCGTGACGCTGTGGAAATCGGACGCTGGATGACAAACACACAATTCCTGGATGGGCTTGCCTTGTCCGGTCTGTTACCCGCCCCTTTGATCATTTTTTCCACGTTTGTTGGCTATGTGGGCGGAGGTCCATGGGGAGCAATCATTATCACTGGTGCTGTTTTTGCCCCTGCCTTTGCCTTCACCATGATCGGGCATGACTATCTCGAACGTTTAATTAACAATCAATCTGCACATGCATTTCTGGATGGCGTAACGGCGGGGGTGGTTGGTTTGATCAGCGCTACTGCACTGGGAATCTTGAGTGAGACGGTGGTCGGCATCCATCCCTGGATTATTTTCAGCGTTGCACTGATTGCCCTTTTTGTCTCAAAAGCAAAGTGGATTGTCGCGGCTGTTGTCCTGGCTGCGGGTCTGTATGGAATGATATTTTTATGACAGTTGCAGGATGATCAGCGGGTCACTCTGCAACGGTTTCGTTCGAGAAGGAGCTTCCCATGAAATGGATTACTCGTTCCCATGTCCATGTTGACCGTGTAGCCTGTCCATGGCTCATTACGCGTTTTATTGACAGTGAAGCAGAATTTGTATTTGTACCGAAAAGCCAAGTGGACCAAATCGCCAACGAAACAGGCGCCATTCCCTTCGACTCGCCGGGTGTGGAACTGGGTCATCATGAAGGTCGCTGTTCCTTTGAGTCTATCATTCTGAAGTATGAATTGAAAGATGCCGGATTGCTGCGCTTGGCAAAGATCGTCCACGCTGCGGATATCGCTGAAGATATCGACACGGAGCCCATCGCACGTGGGCTGGAAGCCATTGCCTCAGGCTACAGTCTGCGCTTCCCGGACGATTTAGAAAATCTTAAACACCAGTTGGAAGTCTATGACGCGCTTTATGCGTGGTGCCGATTGGATACTGTAAGTTTGTAGGTCAGGCTGGCAGCCTGTCTTTCTCTTTAGGCGGGTTGCCCTTACAGGACGCTACGCAGCTAACCCGCCCTACCGCTGATGTCTCGCGATACTACTATTCTTTTTTCCACGCGCGTTATCCGGCTGTTCTGTTATGGATTCCTGTCGGTGGTGCTGGCATTGTACCTGGTGGAAGCAGGTCTGACGGAGGCGCAGATCGGGCTGCTCTTCACTCTCACGCTGGTAGGTGATGCCTTCATTTCGCTATGGCTGACCACATCCGCCGACCAGTTTGGGCGGAAACGCACATTGATCCTGGGCGCACTGCTCATGGCGAGTGCGGGCATTGCCTTCGTTTTGACACGAAACGTGTTGCTCCTGATCATCGCTGCGATTCTGGGAGTCATCAGCCCAAGCGGGAACGAGATTGGTCCATTCCTGTCGGTGGAGCAGGCAGGGCTGACTCAGCTGCTTCCAAACAGACGACGTACTCAGATCTTTGCCTGGTACAACCTAGTCGGCTCGTTTGCTACAGCGCTGGGCGCGCTAGCAGGCGGATGGCTGGCACAGGGGCTGCAAAATAATGCCTGGACGGCGCTCGAAGCCTATCGCCTGGTATTGGTGGGTTATGCTTTCGGTGGCATTCTGCTCATGCTGCTTTTTCTCAACCTCTCCGAAGCAGTGGAAGTAGAAACCGCGCAGGATACCACCAGGCATATCCTTGGTTTACACCGCTCGCGGACTGTTGTCTTCAAACTCAGCTCGTTGTTCGCCCTGGATGCGTTTGCAGGTGGGTTGGTTGTACAAAGCCTGATGGCATACTGGTTCCACGTCCGTTTTGGGGTGGAGGCAGGTGTGCTGGGCAGTATCTTCTTCGGGGCGAATCTTCTCGCCGGCATTTCCTCCCTACTCGCGGCCCGGCTGGCAGACAAGTTTGGATTGATTAACACCATGGTCTTTACGCACATCCCTTCAAATATTTTGTTGATCCTTGTCCCCTTGATGCCGAGCCTGCCGCTTGCAATTGGGCTCCTGCTGCTCCGATTTAGCATTTCCCAGATGGATGTCCCGACACGCCAATCCTACACGATGGCAGTGGTCGAGCCGGACGAGCGTTCGGCTGCCTCTGGCGTCACCGCGATTGCCCGCTCTGTTGGCGCGTCTATTTCGCCGGGGTTGACTGGTTTGCTGTTCAGCATTCCCCTGTTATTCAACGCGCCATTCTTTTTATCAGGTGGAATAAAAATTATTTATGATCTGTTGTTATACCGTGAGTTCCGCTCTGTAAAGCCCCCAGAAGAAACGTAGGCGAAGGGGCGAAGCATGCTTCGCCCCTTCGTCAAATCGATAGATCCTTCAAATCCAAGAATGCTTCCACCACCAGCGGGTCGAAATGTTTTCCCGAGTCGGCTTTGATAAGCTGTCGTACTTCATCTTGTGCCATTGCCTTCCGATATGGACGGTCGGAGGTCAGTGCATCCCACACATCAATAATAGGGAAGATACGTGCCGCGAAGGGAATTTCATCCTGCTTCAGCCCGCGTGGATAGCCAGTCCCATCCCATTTTTCGTGATGGCAATAGGGAATGTCGATAGCTGGCACCAAAAAATCAATCGGGCTGAGCATCTCGTAGGCATACACGGGATGCTTCTGGATCAACTTGCGTTCGTCCTCCGTCAGTTGGCCGGGCTTCAGCAAAATTCCATCGGGGATTGCCATCTTGCCAATATCATGCAGTAATACGCCGCGGGTGATGTGCACGAGGTCGGCATCACCCACGCCCATCGCGCGCGCCAGGCGGTGCGTGAGAATCGTCACACGCTGGGTATGTCCCTCTGTCTCTTTATCGCGCAGGTCGAGGGCACGCACCCAACCCTCCAGGGTAGCCTGATACGCCTTCTCGAGCTCGCGATGGCTATCCTGCAACTCTTCGAACAGTCGAGCGCTATTGATTGCCACGGCAGCCTGGTCGGCGAAGGCAGAGATCAGCTCGAGGTCATTTTCTTTGAAGATGCCCGCATGAGCGCGGTTATCCACGTAAAGCACGCCGATCAGCTCAGCCTTTAGTTTAAGTGGCACACACAGGATCGAACGAAGTTGAAATGCCGCGATGCTCATCTGCCCATCGAAACGCGGGTCTGCCTGTGCATTTGTCGTCAGCACTGGCGCGTTCGATTCGACCACCCTGCGCACCACGGTCCGGCTGACTTTGAAGGCTTCTTCATCCAGATTGACATGGGCAATCCCGCGTGCAATGCGTACTGCCAGCTCCCCATCGGGTTCGCGCAGCATCAGGAAACCGCGCTCGGCGCGCATCAACGAAATGAGGGAATCCATCACTTCCTCCAGCACCCGCCGTAGCCCCAGGGAGGAATTGATCACCTGTCCAACGCTCATCAGCGCCCGGAGCTGGCTTTGCTTTAATTTGAGTTGATCACCTACACTCTGCTCCAGCATCAACAAGGTCTGCGAAACCCGGGTAATATCCTGGAGTGCCGTCGAGACGATGGGGTTTCCGGAGCGGGAAAGGCCGTCAACCACATTCATCAACATCATATTGACATCTTTAAATTGGCGCTGGATGGCATGCGTATCAGATGGACTCTTAATCATGGGTTACTCCCTCAGCCTTTAAGATCTTCCATTTCATGACCTGAAAACGTACACTTGCCTGCATTGTACCGCTTATTCCATTCCTGGCTGGACTCTTCGAATGTTCTCTGAGCAGACAACAAAACCTGAAGCTGAAGCAATTATGGCGTACTATGCCCTTCTATATTTGTCGGATAACCGCCAGGGCGCAAGTTATAATTTAACCATGGATCCTTTGGATTATCTTACACGCATCGGATACTCCGGAGCTATAAAACCAGACGCTCAAACTCTGCGGGGGTTACATCTCGCTCATATGCGCAGTGTGCCATTCGAGAATTTGAATATCCGGCTGAAGCGCCCGATCCTGCTAACCGAAGAGGCATTGTGGAACAAGATTATCGTACAGAAGCGGGGTGTTTTTTGTTACGAGCTGAACGGTCTGTTTGCCTGGCTTTTGAAGCGGCTGGGCTTTGACGTTACATATCTTAACGCGCGGGTTTACAATCGCGAGGGACGGCTCGGCATTGATTTTGACCATCTCGCGCTCCTTGTGCAAATCCCGGGTCAACCCGGGCGCTGGCTAGCAGATGTCGGCTTTGGCGACTCGTTCCAGGAGCCGCTGGGTTTCGAGGAACGTGGCAAGCATGTTCAAGGTTTGCGCTCCTACCGCCTGGAAGAGGGGTCTGATGGATTTGTCACCTGGCAAAAGAATTACGATGGGACGTGGGAACGCCACTATTTCTTTGGTCTCCAGCCTCACAAGTTTCCTGAAGAGTACGAGGCTGCCTGTATTTACCATCAGACATCCCCGGACTCAAGCTTTACGCGGGGGAGCATTATCAGCCAGGCAACGCCCGAGGGGCGGGTTTCGCTGGAAGATGGGCGGCTGATCCGGACCAGGGATGGTCAGCGGACGGAGCAGCCGATCGCAGATTCAACCGAATATAATAAGTTGCTAAAACAATACTTCGACATAACTTTCTTAGAGGAGCAATTTCAAGATGACCGTTGAGAATTATCTGGCAGAAGCGGCTGCGCTAGCCGGACTTGCAGGCATTATGGCTGGTTTCTCTCTTGCAGCTGTCATCCAACTACTTACCACCAGCAGCGGCGGAACATTAGCAACAGCCGGAATTGTGGTCTTTGCCGCCGCGTCTGTGATGTTCTTATACTCCCTTATCGTAGCCGTCCTGTCCTTAGCTGCGGCTGCTGAACTAAACCGAATTCCCGCCGAGCTGGACAATTTGAACGTGGGCGCACTACTTATCATGTTTGGCGCGATCTATGTCTTTATAGGTGGCATCGGTATGGCAGGCTGGATGCGCTCCCGAACGGCAGGGCTTCTCACAACCATCTTTGCCCTGCTCTCCGCTTGTTTAATCACGTACGCAATTGGGTCCGTGATTTCGCTTTTCATGTGAACCCTCCAGGAAAGCAAAAACGTCCCGCATTACGCGGGACGTTTTTAGTTAGCGTATCTTGAACATCTGCATTAGCTTCATCGCCAGGTTCAGGTCCCCTGCCAGTTTGATCTTGCCCTGCATGAAGGCTTGCATCCCATCGAGTTCGCCGGTGAAGATTTTAACGTAATCGGAGGAATCCGCAGTGAGCGTCATCCTGGGTGAGGGATGTTCGCCGCGTGCCACATCTACCTTGCCATCTTTGATCGTGGCATTCCATTCCCCTGCTTCGGAGCCGGTAAACTTGAACTGAATGACAGCGTCCACTCCCTGAGCCTTTTCAGGGATGAACGCGCCTGGCATTTTTTCCATAAGCTCTGCTACTGTGAGAGGCATTTTTAATCTCCTGTTGTTTAGTTCAAACCTGACAGGTCTTGATTAAGCACTTCTCAGGTTCTATTTAATTTTGTAGATTTTCAAAAATCGCCGCGGCGCCCATGCCGCCCCCGACGCACATGGTGACCATACCGTATTTCGACTGGCGGCGACCCATCTCATAAATGAGCTGAGTTGTGAGCTTGGTTCCTGTGCACCCAAGCGGATGCCCAAGAGCGATCGCGCCGCCATTGACGTTGACTTTGTTCTCATCCAATTCCAGTGTACGGATAACCGCCAGCGATTGCGCCGCAAAGGCTTCATTCAACTCGATCAAGTCGATATCGTCCAAGGTCAGCCCGGCCAGCTTCAGTGCTTTGGGAATGGCAACGATAGGTCCGATTCCCATGAATTCGGGCGGCACGCCTCCGGCGGCGAAGGAAACAAATCGCGCCAGTGGCGTGAGCCCCAACTGCGCGGCGCGCTCCGCAGACATGACCATCACCGCCGCTGCACCATCGGACATCTGAGAGGAGTTACCCGCGGTAACAGACCCGCCTTCCCGGAATGCCGGCCTCAATTTGGTGAGGGCATCCAGGCTGGTATCGGAGCGCGGACCTTCATCACGCTTCACAGTAAACTTTTTGCTGACCGGCTTCTCATTTTCATCCAACTCGGTGATTTCCACGTCTATAGGCACCAGTTCAGGATCGAAGAGGCCAGAGTTCACAGCCTGCGCAGATTTTTGGTGACTCTTCAGGGAAAACTCATCCTGGTCCTCGCGAGAGATGCCGTACTTTTCCGACACGTTCTCTGCGGTCAAGCCCATGTTGGTGTAATAGTGCGGCAAGTCCTGGGCAAAGTGAGGATTCGGAGAAAACTTATAACCCGCCATTGGCACCATCGTCATAGACTCGGCGCCGCCAGCAATGCCGGTTTCGATCTGACCGGATTGGATGGCATACGCCACATGCGCGATAGACTGCACACCCGAAGCACAATACCGATTGATCGTTTCCGCGGGAACGGAATCAGGCAAACCTGCCCGCAGCGCGATCATGCGCGCCATATTGAGTCCCTGTTCACCTTCAGGGAATGCGCACCCGATTACCACATCTTCGATCTGGGCGGGGTCGAGATTCGGCGTCCGCTTGAGTAGTTCTTGAATAACCGTGGCAGCCATTTCATCTGGGCGGACCGTGGCAAGTCCTCCTCGCTTTGCTTTGCCAACAGGTGTTCTTATGGCAGAAACAATTACTGCATCTTTCATAAATCACTCCTTGAAGAGATAAGAGACCGGTGACTGCCCAATCTCTAGTCTCTATTCTCTAATTCCTCAACGGCTTTCCCGTCTGCAAGATATTCCACATGCGCGCCTGGGTGCGTTCCTCACCAAACAAAGATAGGATCGCTTCACGTTCGAGGTCGAGAATATATTGCTCGTTCACCCACTGCGGGCGCGTTAGTTCCCCCCCGCACATCACATACGCCAGTTTAGCGGCAATGTGATGATCGTAGGGCGTGATGTAGTGACCCTCCCTGAACATCCACGCGCCAATCTGGATAGCAGCCAGAACATCGCGTCCTGCCGCGTAGATGAGCTCGGGGGCTGGTAGTCTGTATCCTGAGGCAACCATATGCAGCACTTCCCTCTTGGCTTCTGTAATTAAGTGCTCGCGATTCATGACAATCCGGTCGGCGGGTGATAGGATACTCATAGCACGGGCTTCCTCGGCGCTCGTGGCAACTTTCGCCTGCCCCATCTGCAGGAAGGCACGCTGAAGGGCGGCAAGCGGCTCGGCGTTCTCAACGCGCATGACTGGGTTGACAATGCGCCGCAGCATTTCCTTGGTCCCGCCGCCTGCGGGGATCACGCCTGCACCCAGCTCCACAAGTCCAATGTACGTTTCCGCCGCGGCAACCACGCGTGAACCATGCATCGTGATCTCACATCCGCCGCCCAGTGTAAGCCCTGCCGGAGCGACAACGACCGGCTTGGGCGAATAGCGCATGCGTATGTTTATATCCTGCAGCTTCCTGACCGCGGCTTCGAGCATGTCCCACATACCTTGCTGGGCGCCGACGACCATCATGAAAAGGTTAGCGCCGGCGCTGAAGTTTTCGGCTTCATTGCCGATCACCAGACCATCAAAGTCTATCTCCAGACGATCAAACGCTTCGATCACCATGTTCATGATGTCTTCGTCGAGGGCATTCATCTTGGTGTGGAACTCGAGGCACGCCACGCCATCGCCTAGATCTCGAATCGTCGCGCCGGAATTCTGCGAGACAATTTGTTGCTGCTTCAATAGGACCCTGCCTTCGGGTCGTTTAAGCGGCGCGTATGTCTTTTTGACTGCATCATAGACTCCCACCTTTTCGCCGTTTTCATATTGATAGAAAGACTCATATCCCGCGTCGAGCATTTCCTTTACCCACAGTGCGGCACGATACCCTGCGGCTTGTATCTGCTCCAGCGTTTCGCTCACGCCAAGCATGTCCCACGTCTCAAATGGACCCGCCTCGTGCATAAATCCCCAGCGGACGGCGTCGTCAATCGGCTTGACCGTATCCGCAACTTCCGGGATGATGGAGGATGCGTATTGGAATCCCTGGTACGTGAGGGCTTTAACGAGACGCGCTGCCTTATCATCTGCCTCCAATAGGACTTTAAGTCTTTGTCCCAACCCTTCGACATCCTTTGCTGCCTTGACCGAATCGAAGCGCGGCTTGGTCGGAGGGATGTGTTCGAGTGTGTTCAAATCCAATGGCCAGAATTCTTTCTTTCCACCTTCGCCGCGAACTTCTTTGTAGAAACCGACCTTTGTTTTATTACCAAGCCACTTGCGCTCAAGCATCGTGGACATCAACTTACTCGGCGCTTCGGCTTGGAGATATTCCTGCCCGAGCCTGTCATGGGGAATCAATGGCGCAAGGTTTCGCCCCACGTGATCCCAGACGTCGAGCCCGACCAGGTCGATCAGACGGAAGGTTGCGGTCTTCGGACGACCGATCAGCGGACCCGTAATAGCATCCACCTCATCGACGGTGTAGCCGTTCTTCAGAATATAGTCCATGGCAAACGCGCCCGTACCAAAGGCGATGCGATTGCCGATGAAATTAGGCGTGTCTTTGCACAGGACGATGCCTTTACCCAAACGATATTCGCCGAACCGGGAAAGGAATGCAACGACGTCCGGATCGGTATCTGCGGTGGGAATGAGTTCCAGCAATTTTAGATAGCGCGGCGGATTGAAAAAATGTGTACCGAGGAAGTGCTTCCTGAATCCTTCCGAGCGCCCCTCCGCGATCGCGGAAACAGGAATGCCTGAAGTATTGGTTGTGACGATCCCGTTGGGTTTTCGCACCTCATCGATGCGAGCCATCAAATCCTGTTTGAGCTTGAGGTTTTCGACGATCGCCTCGCAGACCCAATCCGCCTCCGCCACAGCGCCAAAGTCATCTTTGAGGTTGCCCAGTTTGACAAATGCTTTCAGCTCAGCAGACATTAAATTGGCAGGCTTGGCGTTCAGACAGCGTTCCCAGCCTTCACGAACGATCCTATCGCGCGCTTTTTTGTCATTGGCAGCGGCATCCTTGGGGACGATATCTAATAATGTCACAGGAATTCCCGCGTTGGCTAAATGCGCGGCAATGGCAGCACCCATCGTCCCGGAACCGATCACAACTGCTTTGTGAATGAAGTATTTCATCGCTTCTCCAATTTCACCGCAGAGTCGCGGAGTGTGCGAAGTGCGCGGAGACTCTAAAGTTTCTCTGCGTTCTTGGCGTCTCCGCGTTAAAAATCATCTCAACTCTTTCCCGCTATAGCCTAGGATCTGCCGCGCCACAACCAGGCGATTGATCTGCCCGGTCCCCTCGTAAATGTCGGTGATCTTTGCATCACGGAACCACTTCTCCGCCAGAAACTCGCGGCTGTACCCGAGCGGACCTAAAATCTCAACAACCTTTTGCGTAATCTTCGTGCAGACATCCCCCGCCTTGACCTTGCTCATCGATGCCTCAAGGACATTCTCCTTTTTGTTGTCTGCCATCCAGACTGCCTTGACGACCATCAGCCAGGCGGACTTGAGCATAATATCCATATCGATCACGTCCCGTTCGATAGACGTCAGTTTCTGGCGCGGCAACCCATAGCGGATCTGGACTCCGTTCTCGGCGAGTTTCTCCTTCAGGAATTCGAGGGCGGCTCTCGCCACACCGACGCCGGATGCTGCCACGAGCGGGCGCGTTGCATCAAACGTTGCCATCGCGCCCTTGAAGCCGGAGGTATCCTTCTCGACCGTGGCGCTTCCCAGAATGTGATCGAATGGAACGCGTGCATCCACGAGCGAAATAGCAGC
Organism: Anaerolineales bacterium; assembly: GCA_025966435.1. Lineage (GTDB taxonomy): Bacteria > Chloroflexota > Anaerolineae > Anaerolineales > Villigracilaceae > Defluviilinea. The sequence continues at coordinate 10,960 of JAICRQ010000034.1, forward strand.
CGTGTCGCTGACTCGAATGCCCATCTTTTGTTCAAGCCTGGTGATCTTTACGCCGGGTGTTCCGCCTTCCACTACAAAGCCGCGCATCCCTTTGCGCCCGGCGGTGGGATCGATCGTTGCCCATACCACAATGAAACCCTCGCCAAGTTTTTCATATTCTGTGAAGGACTTATCTCCCCCGGTGACAAAGATCTTCTCACCATTCAGGACCCATTCATGGGTCGTTTCGTCCATCACGGCGCGGGTGCGGATGGCAGAGTTATCGGAACCCGCGCCCGCTTCCGTAATACTCATGGCGGCGAAGGTCGGTTTCTCTTCATTGAACCGAGCCAGGAATTTTTCCTTCTGCTCGGGTGTCCCTGCAGCAAAGACAGCCGCCGCGCCGAGTCCACCGCCTGGCAGGCAGTGATACATGCCCACGTCGCCCCAGCACAGCGCTTCGATCTGCGCGGCGAGCATCTGGTAGCCGATCGGCGGACGTTTTTCCCCTTCTTCACTTTTCTTGCCGTTCTCGCGCGGCGCCAGGCCGTTGCCACCCATCGCTCTCATAGCGGAATGCATGAACTCGATATAGTCCCAGGGGATCTCGTGCTCGTGCTCATCGAAATATCGCGAGCGCGAGCGCATCATCTCGTCGGCAACTGTCTTCAGGACGAGTTGAGTCTGCACGATCGGTTTTGGCGGTTCAAATTCGATAGGCATGGTTTACTCCTTTCTTATGTCGTTGCGAGGGCGATGCTCTTCCGCCCGAAGCAATCTCCTCGTACATGGATAGATACTCGTGGATCATGGGAGATTGCTTCGCTCCGCTCGCAATGACATTAAACAATAGCTAATCCTATGAACATCGCGAATCCTCTCCCATTCCTCATCCACATTTCCACAGGATGCTCGCGGATGTAACCGTGCCCGCCAAGGATCTGGACGGCGCGGTCGGTGACCATCATCGCCATGTCGGCGGCACCCATTGCAGCGAGATAGGCTTCCGTGAACGCGTCCTCTTTTCCCTGGTCGAGCTTCCAGGCAGCCTCCCAGGCGAGCAGGCGGCTGGCTTCGATCTCGGTCCGCATTTCGGCAAGCATGAAGGCGATCGCCTGCTTCTGGGCGATCTTGACGCCGAATGCTTCACGCTCCCTGGCATAGTTCTTGCTGTATTCGAAGGCAGCATTCGCCACACCGACAGCCGCCGCGGCGGTGGCAACACGCATGGACACCAGGATCGGCTCGAAGTCATGCCCTTCTGGTCCTCCTAGCCGCTGCGAGACTGGGACTCTCACATCCTCAAGATGAACTCGATATAAAGGGAGTGCATTCAGGCTCATCAACTTCTCACGCTCATCGCTGACCATTAGCCCTGTCGACTCCTTTGACACGATAAAGCCTTGAGTCTGTCCATCAAGATTTGCATATACGAGAATGTATTCTGCATCTTTTGCAAATGGTACGAACGCCTTCTCGCCATTAAGAACATACTCTTCGCCCTGCAGCGCGGCAGTTGTCTTCAGGTCGTTGGGGTCAAAGTCAAAGGCATATTCGATTAGTGCCGCGGTGAATGGACTCCACTCTCGTTCGATCACTTTTTGCAGGTATTCCTGCTTCTGCTCCTCACTCCCCGCGAGCAAAATCGGCGTCGCAAACAGCGAGGGAGTCAGAACCGCCAGTGTGCCTGCGAGATCACCAAACGCCATCTCTTCGATGGCAAGCACGCCCGTGACGGCGCTCCGCTCGCCAAAACCGCCATAGGCTTCCGGAATAGAAGCTTGCAGCAAACCAATCTCCCAGCCCCTGCTGAGGAGCTTGTGTAGGAGCTCGCCTCTTTCTTCTGCCTCGCGCGCTGCGGGTCGCAGGTCATTGGCTGCATATTTTCCCACCGCATCCATCAGCATCTGTTGTTCTTCTGTCGGTTCAAACGAATACATGAGTCCTCTCTTTTACCTGTCTACTTGTATACGTGTGTACCCGTAAACATTCTTCTTCAGTTCAGCCATCGTGGTCAACTCATCTCTCAACCTCTGGTAACGCGCTGCCCCCCCTTGTTCCACCTCGCCAGGATTGGTAATTGCGATCATGCCATGCTCGTATAGATACTCGACATAGGCGCCGGCTTTTTCGATCACGAGCAGCTGGTTGTAGCCGCCTGTTTCACCGTAGACAGCCCGGCAGACTTCATTTATGGTAAGCGGCTCACGCAGCGCCCTGACAGCTCTGCTCATCCGCCGGGCGATATTTTGTCGGGTCGCCTCGATCTGTGCAGGGAGGTCCGTGATTACATCGTCGTGGCCGTTGAAAATAAAACGCGCCTCCTGTGCCCAATGCTGAAAGCGCGCCAGAGATTCGAGATAGTGGTCAAGTCCGCTGTTCGGCAGGATCGATTCAGGGGTCAGATGCGGCGTGACGCCTTTTACGACCAGGTCACCGCAGAAAATCACATCGTCCAGGCGGATGGCGACATGACCGGGACAATGCCCGGGCAAATGGACGAACTCAAACGGACCGAGCTGCATATCTATGTCTGTATAGGTGAAATCCACTGGGATAGATTGGAGTAAGGTTTTTGAAGATCGGTGAATGCCGAGGATTTGTCCGCGCGTCTCCTCGGAAAGACCCGTTTCGGCGAGGAACGAAGCCAGACGCCGTCCGATCCGTGCCGAGCTGGCGTCATGGTGCGCGACGGTTTGCACATCCAGCTCATGGCATCCGACTCTTGCCTTTGCAAGCGGGCGCAGTTTTGCGAGTCCGCCAAAGTGATCGATATGGGCATGGGTCAGCAGGATGTGA
>JAICRQ010000164.1 GCA_025966435.1 Anaerolineales bacterium
CTTTATCCAGCGATACGTCAAAGGCGTCCTAAACAACCCGCTTTTCAACGGTTTCTATTTTTACACGATGTCGGAAGAGTAGTCCTACCGAGACGATAATGATCTAAATGGAGGAGGTCCAAATTTGGACCTCCTCCATCCATCACAAATTTTGTCCTGCGAAGTGGGTATAATGCGGATAAGGCTTCATTCAAAGGTCTAAAGGTTTGTGCAGAAGAAATTTTTCCTAAACTTTATTTTTGTGCCTCTTGGAATAGCCCTGCTCTTGGCGGGGCTGTTCTTTGATAAGGGCACTGCTGATTCGTCTCGATTACAAGTGGAGACTACTCCTACACCGGATCGACTTGCAGAACCGACCCTGCCTGCTGCTCCATCCCAGGCAGATCACGGCGCGCAGGTCTACTGGCTTTCCTGTATGCCGTGTCATGGCGATACAGGTCAAGGGCTTACGGATGAATTTCGCGCCACCTATCCTCCGGAGGAGGAATACTGCTGGGAGAGTGGCTGTCACGGCGCGAATCCCTATGAGAGCGGTTTTACGCTTCCGAAGAAGATTCCCGCCGTCATTGGGGAAAGCTCTCTGGCAAAGTTCACCGACGCCGCGCAGCTTCATGCCTACATCCGCGCGACGATGCCCTTCTGGAAGCCGGGAAGCCTGACGGAAGAGGAGAGCTGGCGCGTGACGGCATTCATCCTGCGGCAAAACGATCTATGGAATGCTGAGTTGAACGCCTCAAACGCCGCAGATGTGAAAATCCCGCGCAGGGCATTTCTGACGCCTATTACAACGCCTCCGCCTGAGACTGTCCGGGAGCAGAATGGTATATTGATCTGGATTGTTATAGGGGGCGTGCTATTGTTCCTCCTTGTTGGGCTTTTCGCCCTCAAACGATATAACATTAGCCCTTAGCTAGAGACAAGCTACTCGAAATAATGTCTAGGGAAGGCTGCCGAAGGCGCCTCACATCCGCTTTTTGGATGCTGTGTTCTCTAACTTATACAACCGGTCTAATAATCGTCCTGATGTTTAAGCAGTTCTTAAGAACTGTTTTTGTTACATTTAAGTGTGTGCTAATACACCACTCACGAATTACAATTGACTCACCTGAAGAATTAGATATAATTCTTGATGCTTGGCACGTCAGGAACACCTTGTTCCTCCACTCCATTTAAATACAGGAAGAGTAATGCCCGGCTTCATTGAAAATGTGCAAGGGCGTGAGCTATTATTTAAGATACTAGAGGGGGTAATTGGGACCGCGAATCCTTTACGAATTGGATCAACTGAAAACGCGCTGCCTGGCTGGTTACAATCGCTTTCCGTGGCGATTGTTCGTTTTAAGCTGCTATTCTTTGGAACGCCTGGATGGACTTCGCTTGCCCTGGGAGTCCGCAGAAAGGAGGAGCTGTCAGCCCTGAATCCACGTAGTAAATATTCCTGTTGTTCGCTAAATTTCTGATGACTGTGAGGAGAGTTGAAATGCGTAAACTATCTATAGTTCTGAGTTTCCTGATCGCTATCAGCGTGATCTTGTCTGCATGTGCGCCGCAGGTCCCTGCGACTGCCACAGAGGCGCCCGTCGAAGAGCCGACAGCGGCAGAAGAGCCAACTGCAACGGAGCCCCCGACGGAGCCTCCAGCTACGGCGACGCCTGAGCCGACAACGCGCACCGGCACCTGGGTCGATGAGGTCGTGTTCTCGGAGCAAGCCGATAATGCTGTCTGTATTGCCCAGCTTCAGGCTGGTGAGGTCCATGTCTGTGCCGATGGAAACAGCAACCCGGATGACTTTGAAACGGTTCAGGCCGATCCCAATTTGGAATATAACACCAGTTTCGGTTTGAACTTCGAAATGCTGCTCAATCCGGTTCCGACCTTCACCGACGGTCGTGTCAATCCCTTTGGCAATGCCGCGATTCGCGAAGCCATGAATATCTTGATCGATCGCGATTTCATCGTTCAAGAGATCTTCGGTGGACTGGGCATCCCGAAGTACTCAACCTTAGTCGGGGCGTTCCCGGACTATTCCCGCTATATTGAGGCGGCTCGTGCGCTGGAAGCCAAGTATGCTTACAATCTTGAGCGCGCCAACGAAATTATCACTGCCGAAATGGAAGGACTCGGCGCTACCAAGAATGCGGATGACAAATGGGAGATCGATGGTGAGCCGGTTACCCTGATCTTCATCATTCGTACGGAAGATGAGCGCACGCCGATCGCTGACTACATGTCCAACCAGTTGGAAAGCGTCGGGTTCACCGTCGACCGCCAGTACAGAGCCCGCTCGGAGGCCTCTCCGATCTGGGCGCAGAGCGAACCGGCGGAAGGCCAGTGGAATATTTACACCGGAGGCTGGGTCAACACCGCGATTTCCCGCGATGACGGCACCAACTTCGGGTTTTATGACACGGACTTTGGTGGTTGCTGTGGTCTTTCCTCGAACCTGATGACAGAGGAGTTGCTTGGAGAATACTACGAAGTTGCCGAGCGACTCTGGAACAACGATTTTACAACGCTCGAAGAGCGCGGCGAGCTCTTCCGTAGAGCCCTTGAGCTTTCGGGAGAACTGTCCTACCATATCTGGGTCGTTGATACGCAGTCTTTCTTCCCGCAGCGTACGGAACTCTCCGTTGCGGCGGACCTGGCCGGCGGCACGTCCGGATCTGCCCTATGGCCTTACACTATCCGCCTTGAGGATACTGAGGGTGGCACCGCCCGCGTTGCCTTGAATGATATCTTTATCGATCCATGGAACCCGGTTGCCGGCTCGAACTGGATCTCCGATTCGATGGCATACCGCGGCACGCAGGATTATGCCAGCATACCCGATCCCTACACCGGTCTTGCATGGCCTCAGCGGGCGGAGAGTCTGGCAATTTCCGCTCGAGAAGGGCTGCCGATTAACAAGAGCCTAGATTGGGTGACCTTAGACTTCCAGGCCGAGGATATTTCCGTTCCCGAGGATGCCTGGGCCGACTGGGATGCTGCCGAACAACGGTTCATCACCGTGGGTGAGAAATTCCCAGAAGGTGCCACTTCCCTCGTGAAAGTGACCTGGAATTATCCTGCCGATCTCTTCGAAACGAACTCCTGGCACGATGGCAGCCCGCTCTCCGTGGCGGACTTTGTCATGGGCATGATTATGACCTTTGATCCGGCGAAACCCGAATCCGGTCTGTATGACGAAGCCTATGTCCCGTCATTGGATGCCTTCCTGGCGACCTTCAAGGGTGTGCAGATCGAATCCACTGATCCGCTGGTGATCACAACCTACACCGACTCCTATGCGCTGGACGCTGAAACCTTCGGGCTGAGTTGGTATCCTGCCAATGGTGTCGTCTATCCGCAAGGACCGGGCGCCTGGCATAACCTGACCCCTGCGATCCTGGCTGAAAGCGCGGGTGAGATCGCCTTCAGCATCGACAAGGCAACAGCTGCCGGTGTGGAATGGACGAACTTCATCGATGGTCCCACGCTCGAGATCCAGAGAAATTATCTCGATCAGGCTCTGGCGGAAGGTACCATCCCCTTTGCTCCGACCCTGAGCGAATACATCACGCCTGAGGAAGCCACAGCCCGCTTTGAGAATCTTTCCACGTGGGTTGATGAGCATAACCATTTCTGGATCGGCACCGGTCCGTTCTTCGTGGATGAGGTCTTCACCACCGAAGGTAATGTGGTCCTGACGCGCAATGAAAACTTCCCCGATCTTGCTGACAAGTGGGCGCGCTTCAGCGAGCCGAAGATCGCTGTGGTCGATTTGAGCGGCGAGGGAACGGTGACCGCCGGGCAGGAAGCTACGTTCGACGTCTTTGTGACCTTCAATGACGAACCGTATCCTGGCGATGAGATCGAGAGCGTAAAGTATCTGGTCTTCAATGCCAATAACGAAGTTGTCGCCACGGGCGATGCGGAATTGACGGCGGATGGCCAATACACAATTGTCCTTGGGCCGGATGTGACCAGCGGACTTGAGGCCGGAGCCAACCGTCTTGAGGTGGCTGTTGCCAGCAGAGTCGTAAGCATCCCGTCCTTTGGCGAGTTTGAGTTTGTGACCGTGCAGTAACCTGATCGTTGGTTTGAATGGCCCGGTGGAGACACCCCTACCGGGCCAATTTTTTACAATCTGATGTGTTGCTCCATTTGGTGAAGCACATTCATTTTGAGGATTTTCTTCACTATGTATAACCTGGCTTAAAAATCAGAGAAGGAAGTTAGTAATGGCAGAGTCAACCCTAGAGACCCCCCTGCCCGTCGTCACACCGAAGAAAGCACATGAGAGCACGCTCATTCGAGTTGCCAAATACATGGCGGTTCGCCTGATTACCATGGCGTTTACCGTTGTGATTGGTTTGTACCTGACCATTCTGATTGCGAACATGGGTGGCTACGTAGATCAGATCCGCCGTGGGGAGATCCGTGAGAACACGCAGCAACAGGTCATGAATGACCCGGCTCTCAGGAGCCTGTCTGCTTCACAACGCGTCAAGTTAATTGAAGATCGCGTGATTAGCGAGGAAAAACGCCTGGGCCTGGATAAACCCTTTGCAATCCGAAGTTTTGCATTCCTCAAAGATGCCATAACGCTGAATCTGGGTTTTGCCGAATTTCTCAATGCAGATAACGGTTCGAGGCAGGTCAAGATCATCGTACTGGAACGCCTGCCGTCGACGCTGATACTCTTCGGCGCGACGAATATCATTCTATTTTTTGCGACTCTGTTTGCGGCATTGTCTTTATCTCGTCAATATGGAAGCCTGCTCGACAGGTTTGTGATCGCTACATCGCCAATGTCGGCTGCACCGGGCTGGTTTTATGGCATTTTCCTGATCGTTATTTTCGCTGCCTATTTGCATGTACTGCCCTTTGGGGGCATGGTGGATGTCCCTCCTCCAGACAATAAAGTCGATTATGCCCTCAGCATGCTCAAGCATCTTACCCTTCCGGCACTCGCTTTAGCGCTCAACCAGGTGGCGTTTGCGATTTACAACAACCGTACGTTCTTCCTCATCTATTCCAGTGAGGATTACGTGGAAATGGCGAAAGCAAAAGGGCTGACTGCCCGGGATGTAGAGCGCAAGTACATTCTGCGTCCCACCCTGCCTACAAATATTACGAACTTCGCTTTCCTCCTGATCGGCGTTTGGGGAGGCGCTCCCATATTTGAAGGCGTGTTCAACTGGCCCGGGTTGGGCAGAACCCAGCTGATCGCTGCAGGTTTATTTGATACGCCTGTGATCGTCGGCACTACGGTGATCTTTGCATACCTGCTGGCGATCACGGTTTTCCTCCTGGACTTTGTGTATGCCCTCGTGGACCCGAGAGTCAAAATTGGAAACGAAAGTGCAAAGTCATGAATTCCATCAGAAAATTTTTCACGGAGATAGCGCAATACCCATCGGCAGTCGTAGGACTGATATTGATTTTAGGATTGATCTCTTTTGCGGTGTATACAGTTATCACCATTCCTTATCAGGAAGCCATTTCGCTATGGCGCGGGGATGAAAACGTCTGGTATAGAACGCCAAAAACTGCGCAGCCGAAGTGGATTAATTGGTTCCGGAAGGACGATGTTCCAGAGACCTTTTGGTTAAATACCGCCGAGGGGCAGGGAACCAAGACGGAAGAATTCTCGAATGGGACAAATAAGATATTCATTTCGCTCCCCTTTGAATATAACTCCACGTATTTCCCGCAGGAAGTGTCGATTTACTTCACCTCTCAGTTTACAAGCAAAGAACCTTTTGTGGATGTCAAGGTGATCACCCCGACGGGAGAGGAGATACGGGTCGGCAGTTTTGCGGTGGGCCGAAAACATACCTATCGCTTCTCGCAGGATGAAAAACTGCAGCGCAGACTTAAGGGACACAGCCCCGAACAGGGCATCTTTATGGATCTTGAAACAGAGCAGTTGAAGGCGGTTCCCGGAACCTATGAATTACAAATCGAAGGGGTTGCCTTTGAGGAAAACTCGACCGTTGACGTGGAATTTGTTGTCTATGGCGAGGTGTACGGCTGGGCTGGCACCGATCATCGCCGACGCGATCTCTCTATTGCGCTCATGTGGGGTGCGCCGGTAGCGTTAGCGTTTGGGCTGCTGGCCGCGCTGGGTACAACCATAACGACGATGATCATCGCCGCAGTGGGCACCTGGTATGGCGGCTGGGTGGATGAAGTGATCCAGCGCATCACAGAAGTAAACCTCATTTTACCTTTCCTTTCCATCCTGATTATGATCGGCACCTTTTATTCGAAGAGTCTGTGGGTGATGTTGGTTGCCGTCATTGCTCTTAGCATTTTTGGTGGAGCGATCAAAGGCTTTCGCGCCAACTTTCTGCAGATCAAGGAATCATCGTATGTAGAGGCGGCGCGGGCGTATGGCGCCAGCGATATCCGGATCATCATGCGCTACCTTGTTCCCCGCATCGTTCCATTATTGCTGCCTCAATTGGTCATTTTGATTCCCAGCAATGTATTTCTAGAGGCCTCCCTGACCATTATTGGTTTGGGCGACCCTGTCTTACCGACCTGGGGGAAACTCATTCGGGAAGGGATCGGGAACGGCGCTTTACTGCAGGGACAGTTTTATTGGGTGCTTCAGCCGGCTGTTATTTTGTTGATTACAGGTCTTTCCTTTGCCATGGTTGGCTTTTCGATGGATCGCATCTTTAATCCGAAGTTGCGAGGAGCCTAGCGCTATGTCAAAGGATAAAGTATTGCGGATTGAAGACTTAATTCTCCATTTCAAAACGCGGCAGGGCACCGTCCAGGCAGTGGACGGAGTTTTCTTCGATCTCCGTTATGAAGAAGCTGTGGTTGTTCTAGGGGAATCCGGCTGCGGCAAAAGCTCACTTGCCAAAGCCATTTTACGGTTGCTGCCGCGTAATGTAGAACGATACCAGGGCAAGATCTACCTCGAGAACACGGAGATCATGTCCATGGATGATGAGGAGTTTCGTAAAAATGTGCGCTGGGTGGGAATCTCCCTCGTCCCGCAGGCGGCGATGAATGCCTTGAATCCCGTGCTGAAAGTGGGTGAGCAGGTGGCGGAGCCTGCCATGGTCCATCTCGGCGTAGGCAAACAGGAAGCGGTCTCGATGGTCAAGAAGATGTTCCAGCACGTGGGCGTCCCCGAAGATTTTATTAACCGTTATCCGTTCGAGCTGAGCGGGGGGATGCGCCAGCGCGTTGCCATTGCTATGTCGCTGGTGACGTCTCCCAACCTGATTATTCTGGACGAGCCGACTTCTGCGTTGGATGTTTTGACGCAGGCAAGTATCTTTAACGTTTTGAAGCGGTTGAAGAAGGAGCTGGGAATCGGCTTTATCCTGATCACACATGATATTGCCACCTCCAGTGAGCTGGCGGATACGGTAGCGGTCATGTACGCGGGGCAAATTGTGGAGGTCAGTGA
>JAICRQ010000509.1 GCA_025966435.1 Anaerolineales bacterium
CCCAGTCGCGGCGGTATACGAGCGTATCGTCGAGCACGTCCGCATCGGGTGTAAGGAAGTGGCTATAGAGGCTTTCGCCGGGCTCCAGACCGCCCACATCATTTCCGCAGACCGTATCGAGGAACGACGCCGCGTCCCGGCCGCGCACCTCGTACACGCCCATGTGCGAGACGTCGAACAACCCCGCCGCGTTGCGCGTCGCCAGGTGCTCTTCATAAATGCCTGTATATTGGACCGGCATTTCCCAACCCGCGAAGGGGACCATCCTGCCGCCCAGGGACTTGTGGACATCATATAAAGCCGTGCGCTTTAGCGGACCTTCCGCCAGCTCCACCCACTGGAACGACGGCAGCGGCTCCTTCTGGACTTCAGAGCTGATCCCGATAAAGTAAGGCTTATCCTCGCTGACAGCGGTAGTCGACCCCAAACGGGTTTTCTTCGCCTTCTTCACCTGCTCCACCGCAAACGGTCCCGGCAGGCGCTTCTCGCTGAAATCCTTCTCGCCATCGAGCTTGAACGATGTATATCCATCTGAGAGGTCTCGCAGCCAGGTCGCGACTAGTGATGCCTTGCCGGCGGGAACGGACAGTTGATACGTCCGGTCATCCACATTGATGAGCACGCCTTTGACCACACCTCGTGGGGTTGCGATGGTCGTGGCTTGACTCTCTCCTTTGGTCAACGCCGAGAGATCGGAGGACACGGCGTAATCCAAAACCTGCCGGACGCGCTGCCCCGTCAATTCCAGGATGGCGTTGTCTTTCGCCTTGAGCTTGTCGTCTATGTAATAGAAGTGCGGATAACCACTCTTCTTGTATTTGTAATCAATGCCTGCCTTCCCGGCTAACTTTCGCGCGCGCAGCTTCGCATCGTTCAATACATTGAAATCGATCTTTGCACGACGCTGCCTCCCCTTGCGGACGGTGTCCACCGCGTGCGGTGCACAAGCCAATAAGACATCTGCCATAATGTCCGTCAGCTCGCGCGTTTCTTTTTCCTTGAACCCGCGCTGTGTGATCCACGGCGTGCCCAGGCGAATCCCGGATGGGTCACGCGAGTTCTTATCGCCGGGAATTGTGTTGCGATTGACGACAATACCCGTGATGTCCAAAATGCGCGCGGCTTGATCGCCGGACAGAGCGATACCATCCGGCGATTTGATCGTCGTTGTATCCACATTTACCAGATGACTGTTCGTGCCGCCGAACGGGACGCGCAGTCCGCGCTTTTGGAACTGGTCTGCCATTGCCTTGGCGTTGTCAATGGTCTGCTCCTGTAATTTTCGGAACTGTTTGGTCTGCGCCAGCTTGAAGGTCAACGCCAGTGCCGCAAAGACATTGACATGTGGTCCCCCCTGCTCGCCGGGGAAGACGGCGGAATCGAGCTTCTTTGCAATTGCTGCATCGGTCGTCAGCAGCACTGCCCCGCGCGGACCGTCAAGACTCTTGTGTGTGGTGGACATCACCACATGGGCGATGCCAACTGGCGAAGGCACCGCGCCCGCCGCAACAAGGCCACCAATATGTGATATGTCGGCAAGGAAATACGCACCGACTTCATCTGCGATCGCCCGGAACTTTTTCCAATCGGGAATCCAGGGATACGAGGAATATCCGGCAATGATCAGTTTTGGTTTTGTTTCTTGAGCCTGGTCGCGGATTTTCTCGTAATCGAGCTTTTCATTTTCATCCACGGTGTAATGCACGGCTTTGTAATATTTCCCGGAGCGGTTGACCGACGAGTCATGCGAGAGATGTCCACCGTGCAGCAGGTTGAGTCCCATCACAGTATCGCCGATATTAAGCAGCGCCTGATAAACCGCGTTGTTGGCAGGCGCGCCAGATAACGCCTGCACGTTGACGTAAATTTGGTCAGTAGTGAATCCATTCGCGGCAAAGGCTTCTGCGGCGCGGCGGCGAGCCAGCGCTTCGACCACATCCGCGTATTCCACACCCTTGTAGTAGCGTGGGTCACCGTTGCGGCGGTAATCACCCAAACGCGCCGGATAATCCAAAATTTCCTCCTCAGACATCCAGCGCGTTTCTTCTTCCGGGTAGCCTTCGGCGTAAATGTTCTGGAACGCCGAACTGAGCGCCTCCCGTACCGCCATGGGTGCTGTCGACTCCGAAGGGATGAGGATCAACTTGCGGGCTTGCCGCTCGGCTTCCAACAGAGTAAGTTCATAAACATCACGATCGAGCTTGGCAAGGTCACCGCGGAATAAATAGTCGGACATTATGTCCTCCTTGTGAGAGTTCTTTTATGCTGTCTGATAATTAGATTGTAGAACGGGAGGGGAGAAGGGTCAAGTGAAAAATTCGCGAACAGCCATAACTAACGAAAGCCGAATGCAGGTGAAGTTGTTATTATTCTATAAAAGCAACAGGCTGGTTCCCGATTTTGTCGAGAACCAGCCCACCTGCCCACCGATCATTGCGAGAGCTTTGGCTGTGTTGAGAGCTCGAGGTCTGCGATGAGGCTGCGATGTCTGTGTTGTGCTGCAGTGTCTATGATGAAGCTACGAAGTCTGTAATGCGCTGCGGTGTCTAGGATGAAGCTACGATGTCTCTGTTGAGGGAGTGAAGCGCCCTCGCAATGATGACCACATTATCTCTCCAAACCGCCATTTTGAGCCTTTACGAACAGCTTACAACTTGAAAAAATTATCAGTATTGCAAGGAAATGGCTATTAAAAGCCCATTTTGCGTGCTCTGAATCCCCCACAATTTCCCCATAAGCTCTTCACAGCGGCATAACAGCCTCCAGCTAAGATTTGTGCAGGTTGGATGCGATTCCAGCCAAATATTAAGAATGGAGAGAAAACTATGAAAAATAAAATGTCGATTTTGATTGCGGGATTGCTGCTTGCATTGGTCGTGGTCGGTGTCATCGGCGCGACGAGCGCATATGCACAGCGCTCGCCGAGTGGGATGCTGCACGGCGGTGGTCCCGGCGGGCGCGGTCTCGGATTGGAAGGGTTGCAGATCGCTGCCAAGGCGCTCAACATGACGACCGATGAGC
>JAICRQ010000267.1 GCA_025966435.1 Anaerolineales bacterium
AACATTCCCGTCGGACGATTTGTATTCTGCATGTTATTCCTCAGAAACCCGAGTAAATTCCCGGCAGGATAACACAATCTCAAGAGTCAAACAACCCCGCGTTGGCGGGGTTGTTTGACTTGCTCTCACGCGATCAATTTATGTAAGCGGGTTTGCTTGGCACTCACTCCACATAAATCTCTACGTGCTCCCCGTCCTCATCATCGGTGACATCGATAATCTTGCCGGTCATTCCGGTCCGCACCGCATCCATCACGTTGGACATGTCCACGCCTTCTACTTCCGGGGCAAAATGCGCGCCGATCTTCAACCCGGCATCCACCAGGGCGAGCGGGATCTGCACCGAAGCCTTCGAGCGGCCCGTGTGCACATCCGTCACCCGGATTCGCAGCCAGCGCGGACTCCCGGGCATGCCCGGAGGGCGCGGCGGCGTCGGCATCCGTTTCTCGCTTAACGCCATAAGAAGTTTGGTTCCCTCTTCTGCGCTCAGCTTTCCATCTTCGATCATCTTCAAGATTTTCATTCGTTCTTCTGAACTAGCCATATCACACCTCCTTACCCGATGTAAACTTGCACATGTTCGCCATCTCCATTGTCGTTTGCGTTGATGATGAGAGGTGCACCAGATTTCCCCGTGGCGTCTAAGATCTGGATGATCTCATCCACATTCGTATGATTCATCCCGCGTATGTTATGTCCAAACGTTCGCAGGACCCAGGCGGTTAGACCTAAAGGCAGCGGAAAACCGAGTGTGATCTTCCGCGGCCCGTCGTGCGCATTGCGCCGGTCCACATTTACATATAACCACTTCGAATTCTGGGCACCTGCGCCCAGGGCAATCAATAACACACCTAATAAAAGCGGAATCAGCAGAAAAAAGAACCAGAAATTTACGCCTGCGTTTTGCTGGATGGAATACATCCCCCAGGCACTGAACACGGTCAGGAAGACTCCGACCCACAGGGGGATCATGGCAAAACGACGCGCACGCGCCCTGACCTCTTCAAACTCGGGAGCCTCGACTCGTTCGCCGCCGGAGCTGGCTCCCGCTTCAATGACCTCGACTTCTGCCTCCGAGGGATCCGGGTCCGCCTCGAGCGCGCGCATCAGGCTGGAAGCTTGTTCGGCAGAGATCTTGCCTTCCTGCACCATCTGCAGAATCTTTCTGCGTTCTTCAGAGGACATTATTTGCCTCCTTCTAGTGCACTGAGCAACTGTTCGGCTTGTTCGGCAGTGATCTTCTTCTCAGCCAGCATCTTCAAAATAGCCAGGCGCTCTTCCTCAGCCACAGGCTCAGAAGGAGGAGATGGCGGCGTGGGAACGCCCCTCGGGCCTTTCTCCCAATTCCAGGGACCGGACTTTATATTGCCGCGCCAGCGCCGGGCATGACGCTCCGCATGACGTTCCACGCGACGGGCGGCTTCTTCGGCGCGTTTTGCCGCGCGGGCGGTTGCCTGCTCCACCTGGCGAGAGATCCGCTCGCCAAAGCCAGACCAGTCGAAATTCATCCCCGCGAAATTCCCAAAGTCTTCCGCCGAGTTGCCGGCTTCGGCATCGTTGGTCACGCGGATGTCACCGCCGGCATTCAGCGCAATCTTTGCAGAACCGTCACCCAGAACCAGGACTCGTTCGGTTACATCCTTCTGGTTATCGATGCCTGGCCAATCTACGTCAATATCATCACCGTTCATAGCTAAGGTTACATTTGCGTTGGGCTTCAAAACAAGCAAAATATCGTCCCCGGCGGTAATCGAGTAGGCGCCGTCTGTTTTGGGCTCGAGGTACACAACCACATCCTCGCTCACGTTGACCTTGACGTTCCCGCGCGCACCACGCAGCGCCATGTCGTCTGCGACAGAGTCAAACGTGACATTTCCTTCCACATCACGAACAGATACATCCCCGCCGACGCTCTTCACGTAGAGGTTGCCTTTCGCGCCGCGCAGACTGAAGTCTGCCTTAATGGTGTCGATTGCTACAGATCCCACATCGCGCATGGAAAGATCACTGTCAATTTCCTTGATCTCCACACTCCCTACCACCCCGCGCAGTGCCATATCTCCGCCGACTCTTTCAATAGAAAGCGAAGCGGCTCTTGGGATTCGCAAAGAAACATCATCGGTACAGGAAAACAAAACGGCATCGCCATTTTGTTGCAGCGTGAGCTGGTCCTTATCCGTATTGATGAGAATATCCTCGCCATCCCAGCCCACGACGCTCAGATCGCCATCGATCGCCTCGATTCTGATTTTTGGTGTCTTTCCGGCAGAAATGATTCGTGACATGTTCTACTCCTCTTGCCCGCGCAGCAAACGCATCGCTTCATCCGCAGAAATCTTTCCCAGTTCCAGATCTTCGAGTACAGTACTCCGCCTCTCCGGACTGATCTCGAGCACTTCGTCCTTGCCAGGCTCGAAACCAAGAGCGCGGATCACCTCATGCAAACGATTTCGAATGGTCGGGTAGGAAAGATTGAGTTCCTGTTCCATGCGGTTGATCTTTCCCTCACAGCGCACAAAGGTCACGATAAAATCCAGATGTTCGGCGGTTAAGTGTGCAAAAGGACCGCCTGTGAACTGCCCTTCGATGGACGTATCACAGGACGGACAATGTAAGCGGGTGACGTTTAGTTCTTCGCGACAAACCGGGCAACGAGTGGGTGCAGCGTACATGTAAAATCTCCTGAAAACAATTCTTCACAGCCAAGGAGGCGTATAATCAGAAATCAATATCAAGCTTTTTCATTCGAGCGAAACCAGATATTGCAAAATTTGAAGCTTCGTTCAATCTTTAAGATCATTATAGGCAAAATCTTTATTTTGTCAAGGATTTTTTCAATTAAATTAACTTCGATTCAAGATAGTTAAAGATTGTAGAAGAAAATATAAAGAATAACAATTTATGAGCAAATATTTCATTTTTCGAGGTGGTTGAAATGATTCGGTCTTTATACTATATTCCCGGGCGGCCTATCCAGAAAGATCTCCCTCCTGAAACGTTTCCTGAACTCATTAGAAACCGACGATCGGTATTATGGGTGGACTTTATCAGTGAGCCGCCGGAAACCTCTCAGTCAATTCTGGAGGAGTTTGGCTTTCATCCTCTGGCAATCGATGATGCACTGCAGGAAACGCATATTCCCCGTCTGGATGACTGGGGTGAGTATCTTTATATTGTCTTCAATTACATGAATCTGGAGCCAAACGGAGACACATGGAAAACCGAAGTAGATGAGCTGGATGTCTTTCTTGGGAAAAACTATATTGTTACCCACCACGATCATCAAATCCCCGCTGTAGACGAGACCTGGATAGTCTGCGAACGTGACGAGCGCAATGTACAGCAGGGAGCGGACCATATCCTGTACAGACTCACGGATCATTTGATGGCCGGCTATATGCCAGCAGTAGAAAAAATCGACGAGGCGATTGACCAGATCGAAGACCAGGTATTCCACAGGCCCTCACCGCGCGTTCTCGAACAACTATTTTCACTGAAACGAGCTTTGCTGGCGATGCGCCGTGTTATCATCCCGCAGCGTGAAGTGCTGAACAAGCTTGCCCGTGACGATTATAAAGTTGTGGACCCAAGAGACCGCGTATTCTTTCGTGATATTTATGACCATCTCGTGCGGCTGCACGACCTCAATGAAAGCTTGCGGGATATTGTAGGAGGTGTGCAGGATACCTATTTGTCCGCGGTCAACAATCGCATGAATGAAATCATGAAAACGCTGACGATCATCACCGTTCTGTTTATGCCGCTGACGTTTCTCACAGGGTATTTCGGCATGAACTTCTTCGAACCGCTTGGCAATCTGACAGGCTGGACAACCACTCCAATGTTCTACATCACTCTTGCGATCATACTCCTTTTGCCCTTTGGAATGTACATTTGGATGCGCCGACGCACCTGGCTGTAACAAAAAACCTGCTTCACAAAGCTTGACACAGAACAGACGTTCGGTTATCATTCATAGCACAAATGAGCGAAGAATGCTCATGTTGCCCAGATATCTGGGCGGGAGGCAGCTATGATGATGGTTCGAAAAAGCAAAGGTCTCGGAGAACGTCACCACAGGATTCTTGCGTTCCTGAAACAGTACCAGCTCGATAACAAGTATCCCCCTTCGATTCGTGAGATCGGGGAAAAGACCGGAATCACATCTACATCCGTTGTGAATTATTATCTTGATCAGCTCGAGAAAAAAGGCTTGATCGAGCGCGACCGCAAGATTTCACGCGGCGTTCGCCTTGCTGGGATGAATGGATCTCCCGATACACTTCGCATTCCCATCCTTGGTCCCATCGCCGCGGGTCTTCCTCTGCCTGAGCTTGATCCTACGATCAGCTACATGACCGATAGCGAAGCCAACGCTGTAGATATCGCACGCAGCCTCCTTCCCTCCAAGGAAAAAGGCGATGGCTTGTACGCTCTGGAAGTCCGCGGAGAATCGATGATCGACGCAATGATTAATGATGGCGACATTGTCGTTCTCAAACCAGCCTCCGATGCTCGCAATGGCGAGATGGTCGCCGTCTGGCTCCCGCGCGATAATGAAGCAACTCTGAAGTACTTCTTCAAGGAAAAGGATCGCTATCGCCTCCAGCCTGCCAACCCCACCATGAAACCAATCTTCGTCAAGAAGAGTGAGCCCATCGAGATCAAAGGCAAGGTAGTCATGGTCATTCGCCGGATGGAAAAGCTGCTTGCATCATAAACATGTGAAACGAATAAAGAGACGACCCTAGAGGTCGTCTCTTTTGATTTAAGTCACGGAAACGAGAGCGATATAATTTATACAATCGAAAGGAGTCTCTCATGTATGGAACAATTGCGCGCTTTCGCATTAAACCTGGTGTAAAAGATGAATTCGTCAAAACGATGGACAGTTTCGGCAGTACAATCATCCCAGGTTGGGTTGCAGATTATTATTTTCAAATGGACAAGGACCCTGATGAGTTTTATCTCGTAGCAATATTCAAGGATAAAGAAACCTATATAGCAAATGCAGATAGTGCTCAACAGCACGAACAATATCTGAAGTTTCGATCCTTTTTGATAGATGACCCGGAATGGAACGACGGTTCTATTCTGTCGGCAACGGGGCCCGGATCCGGCAAATGAAAAGCACTTAAAATAAAAGACGGCTCAAAAGAGCCGTCCTTTATTTTAAGTAGACAACTAGGCGAGCTCGACCGACGCGCCAGCTTCTTCCAGTTTCTTCTTGGCTTCTGTGGCAGCATCCTTGCCCACGCCGGTGAGGACCTTGCCGCCAGCGGTTTCGGCCAACGTCTTGGCTTCGCCGAGACCCAAGCTGGTCAACTGGCGAATGACCTTGATGACGTCGATCTTCTTGGCGCCAGCATCCTTGATGACCACATCGAACTCTGTCTTTTCCTCGACGGGTT
>JAICRQ010000212.1 GCA_025966435.1 Anaerolineales bacterium
TGAGGTCTTCGAGCATCTTGTTTCCGAGCAGGGAAAAACCATCATCATGGTGACTCATGATAAGTCCCTCGCCTCGCGCTTCACGCGCACATTCGAGATTGTCGATGGGGAATTACATTCTTTAAGTGGAGAGGATATTGCGTCAGGGAAAGAGGAAGTAAATGAGTCCTTCGCTTCCTAAGCCGGTAATGAATACCATTCAACCTCCAATGTCCACGCCGGAAGCGATGATCGACATGTACGGCATCGTTAAAACATTCAAGAATGCCGTGGGCGAAGTGACTGTCCTCAAAGGAATCAACCTGACGATTTATCGCGGCGAATTTGTGTCATTGGTTGGTAAATCGGGCAGCGGAAAATCCACGCTGCTGAACATGATCACCGGCATCGACCATCCCACGCAGGGACGCATGGTGATCGGGGGCACGGATATTTACACGGATATGACGGAGAGTCAGCGCTCCCGCTGGCGCGGCAGGAATTTAGGAATCGTCTTTCAATTCTTTCAACTGCTCCCGATGCTCACCCTGCTCGAGAACGTGATGCTCTCGATGGATTTTGCCGACATGTACGAATTCGAGGAACGTCCCCAGCGCGCGCTGGAAATGCTCAAGCTGGTCGGCTTGGAAACATTCGCTAACAAATTGCCAGCTCTGGTTTCCACGGGGCAGCAGCAACTTGCCGCGATCGCGCGAGCGCTTGCCTGCGACCCGCCTCTACTGGTTGCCGACGAGCCAACAGGGAATCTGGACTCGAGATCGGCGAACACGATTATTGATCTTTTTGAGGAACTATCACGCCGCGGCAAGACTGTACTCATGGTCACGCATGACCCCTCGCTGACGTCGCGTACCACGCGCAATATCACAATTGCCGACGGGCTGATCGTTGGGGATAGCCGGAAATGACTCGTCATTGTGAGCTGCATAGCGGCGAAGCAACTCTTAAAATGGCAGGAGATTACTTCGGTCGCGGCGCTTTGGGCGCCACTCCCTCGCAATGACAGAAGTAGAATATGAAACCTCGCTGGCGTAAAGTCCTTCACGATCTTTGGGATAACAAGGCGCGCACACTGCTGGTGGTCCTTTCCATTGCGGTGGGCGTGTTTTCCATTGGTGTGATCGCGGGCGCCTATCAAATTATTTCCAACGATATGAGCGTTTCCTATTCGGCGAACAAGCCAGCCAATGTGGAACTGCGCATGACAGACTTCGATGAAGATACGCTGGAAATGATTCAGAACCAGCGCGGTGTGGAAGAGACGGAAGGTCGGCGGGTGTTCAATATACGGGTGCGCGTGCCCGGTACTGAAAAATGGACCACCCTCGACATGAACACCTTTGATGATTTCGAAAACAACAAAATCAATTTGTTGAATCCTGTGGCAGGGCAGAGCATTCCGGAGAAACGCGAAGTCCTGTTGGAACAGGATGTACTTCAACATATCGACACAGGCATGGGGGAATTGCTAGAGTTCCAGCTCCCTGACGGCTCCACCAGGACCCTGCCCATCGTCGGCATTGTGCAGGATACGGCAGCGAGCGCGGGAGATTTCCTGGCTTCTCCCTCTGCCTATATCACGATGGACACCCTGCAAACATTGGGACAGCCCAGATCGTTCAACCGCGCTCTTGTAATTGTCTCAGAACGCGACGATGACATTTTCCACATCCGTGAGATGGGCGCGAACTTAAAAGACAAGCTGGAAAAGAACGGGAGTATCGTGATTCGTCTGCGTTTCTCAGAAACGCACGAACATCCGTTGGCAGATACGATCAACGCGATTCTAGGAATCTTGATGGCATTAGGAATCCTAATTGTGTTCCTATCCAGTTCCCTGATCGCGAATACGCTGAATGCATTGTTAGCTCAGCACCTTCGCTACATCGGCGTCATCAAGCTGGTGGGTGGGCAGCGGCGTCAGGTCTTCTTTATGTATCTCACACTCATCATGGCGTTTGGCATCCTGGCGTTGCTGATTGCGATTCCGCTCGGCGGACAGGGCGCCTATGGACTGGCATTGTTTCTAGCCGGTGAGTTGAATTTTAATTTGCTGGGGTATCGCATCGTTCCGATGGCGTTGGTCGTGCAGATTCTAGTGGGCTTGCTTGTTCCTCTCGTTGCAGGTTTTATCCCTGTCATCAACGGGTCGCGGATAACAGTGATGCGCGCTCTGAGCGGAGGATTGGCGGAGGACGAGATCAAGGTCAGGTCCGAGAGTGAGCGACGCCCCTGGTTCGATTGGATCCAGGTCAGGGCGGCGCGCATCGTTTCGAAACGCAGAATCCACATCCCGCGCCCGTTTGTGATTTCCCTGCGCAACACATTTCGACGGAAGGGTCGTCTGGCGCTAACGCTGTTCACGCTCACAATGGGCGGCGCGATCTTTATTGCTGTGTTCAATGTGCGTGTTACTTTGCATGACTACATGGATCAGATCGGGAAATATTTTGTCGCCGATGTCTCGCTCGATTTTGAGCGACCCTATCGTTTGCTCGAGATCGAACGAAAGGTCATGAGTATCGACGGCATCCAGCATGTAGAGGGTTGGCAGTTTGTCAGCGGGGAGGTGTTGGATGAGAAGGGTCAGGTGCTCGAAAACATCAACATATTTGGTCCGCCGGCGGATAGCCAGTTGATCGAGCCGATCCTGGTCGCCGGGCGCTGGATTCAAGCGGATGACGTCCGCAAACTGGCGGTTAGCGAAGGCGCACTGCAACACTTTCCCAGTCTAAAACCTGGCGACCCGATCAAGTTGAAAATCGATGGACGCGAAGAAAACTGGGAAGTGGCTGGAGTTTTCAAATTTGTGGACCGTGAGGGCGTGCTGGCATACGCACCGTATGAATATATCTCGCGGGTGAATCATCTGGTCAACCGCGCCTATTCCTTCCGCCTTGTCACAGAGCGGCATGACCGTCCGTATCAGGACGCAAAAGCAGAAGAACTGGACAAATACTTCCGTGACCTGGGCTTCAAGGTGCGGATCGCCGAAGCCGGGCGCGCCTCACTGGATACCGCGGTCGAAAGCCTGGACACCCTGGTGGTGTTCCTGCTCATCATGGCGATCCTCACCGCCATCGTCGGTTCGATGGGCTTGACGGGCACCATGGGCATGAATGTGCTCGAACGCACCCGCGAAATCGGCATTATGCGCGCTATTGGTGCGGATGACCGCGCCGTCATGCGCACGGTGATTGCCGAAGGTGTTTTTATTGGCATGATTTCGTTCGTACTTGCAATTGTCCTTTCCATCCCGTTCACCTATCTGCTTTCGACCATTGTCAGCCTGGCAGTATTTCAAACGCCGATCGATGTCGTGTTCACCTATTCAGGGTATGCCATCTGGCTGGGGTTGGTTCTGGCTCTATCGGCACTTGCCAGTATTTTGCCTGCGCGTAATGCGGCGAGATTAACAATTCGCGAAGTGCTTGCCTACGAGTAACTCATTTGAATCCTTAGGGAGGAATTAGGAATGGATTAGAAAATTCAATTTAAGCAAAAACTACTTGAATTTTAATTTTTTTTGCGCGATAATGAAATTCACTCGGAAAAAAGCAAACCTATGAGAAATCTAGGGACGCAAAGTCATGGATCTTCGTCATGTGTTCGTTTTTGACAAGATCGCCAGACTGCCGAAAATAGCAAAACCGCCGAAAGACGGTGACGCAAAGCCAGGTGTCTAAAACTAGTAATACAAATATGCATTGTTAGTCACGACCGACCGGCTGACCGAAAAGCAAAACTACGGAAACGTAGCGACGCAAAGTCATGGGTCTAAAGTCCATTGACCAAGACTGCCAGACTGCCAACGAGTAAACAGCAGGGATGACGTAAGTTGTCATCCCTGCTCAATTTAAGGAAATACTGTCATTGCGAGGGAGTGGCGCTTTAAGCGCCACAACCGAAGCAACACCTGCACTGGCACGCAGGTGCAAGTGTCTCTTCATTCACAGTATGTCAGGCGAAAAGCCTGACCTGTTTTTATCGGGAGATTGCTTCGCAATGAGCGCTCGGAACGACATTTCCAACGGTATAATAGAACATATGACCACTGAAACTTCAAAAGGGCGGCCTCGTCCTTTAGACCCGGAATCCAAACCCGATGACCGCGTCGATAACGCGCTTCGTCCTCAAAAGTTATCGGACCTGATCGGGCAGAATCAAGTGAAGGAAAACCTTGCTATCCTGATCGGGGCTGCACGTAAGCGCGGCGAGTCATTGGATCATGTCCTGTTTTACGGACCGCCCGGGCTGGGGAAGACGACCCTGGCGCATGTGCTTGGCAATGAGATGGGGGTCAACGTCAAGGTTACGGCGGGACCTGCCATCGAGCGCGCTGGGGATCTGGCGGCTATTCTCACCAACCTGCGTGCTGGAGATGTGCTATTCATCGATGAGGTTCATCGCCTCGGGCGCGCGGTGGAAGAAGTGCTCTATCCGGCGATGGAGGATTTCGCGCTGGACATCGTGATTGGCAAAGGTCCTTCGGCGCGGTCGATCCGCTTGAAGCTGCCGCGCTTTACGGTCGTCGGCGCGACGACGCGGCTGGCGCTGGTCACGGCGCCGTTGCGCGCACGTTTTGGAGCGGTCTATCGTTTGGACTATTACGACCTGGAGGCAATGAAGTCCATCGTTCAAAGGGCAGCGAGCATGTTGAAGGTGGAAGTGGAACCAGGTGGGGTGGAAGAGATTGGTCGCCGCGCTCGCGGGACGCCGCGCGTGGCTCTCCGTCTCCTGCGCCGCGTACGCGACTATGCCCAGGTCCGTGCCGATGGGAGAATCACCGCCGAGATCGCCAGGGAAGCGCTCGACCTCTTGCAGGTGGATCCCCTCGGCCTGGATGACATCGACCGGCGCGTGCTCAAGACGATCATCCAAAAATACGGCGGCGGACCGGTCGGCTTGAACACGATCGCCGCTTCGATTAGCGAGGAGCAGGACACGATCATGGATGTCGTCGAACCCTATCTGCTCCAGCTCGGCTTCCTCGACCGCACCGCCCAAGGACGTATCGCAACGAAATCTGCATACAAGCACTTAAAAATGGAATGGAAAGACGAAGGACAGCAAAGGCTTTTATAGTGTTAAAGGTTTAAACGTTGATCCTTCAACCTGGAACTGAGAAATATGGAAAATATTGCTCGTTGGTTAGTAATTGGCGGGGTTGTGTTGATCCTCATCGGTGGCGGGGTGTATCTGGCTTCCAGGTTGGGAATTCCCTTTGGCAGGTTACCCGGCGATATCCGCATCGAAAGAGGCAGTAGTCTGTTTTACTTTCCGATAGTGACATCCTGTCTGCTCTCGATTCTTCTCACAGTTGTTCTGAACATCATCATCAGATTCTTAAATCGATAACGTTTGACTCACCGAGCATCGAAGCCATCAAACGTAATGAAAACCTCTGACTTCGACTACAACCTCCTCGAAACTTCCATCGCCCAAACACCTGCCGAGCCGCGTGATTCGTCACGCTTGCTGGTCTTGCACCGAGGCACCGGCGAAATAGAACATCGCATCTTCCGCGATATTGGTGATTATCTGCGTGCAGATGATTTGCTAGTTTTGAATCAAACTCGCGTCATACCGGCACGGATCTACGCCCGCAAAGAGACAGGCGGACGCGTAGAGTTGCTTCTCTTGCGCCGCCGCGATGAATTGACGTGGGAGGCTTTAGTGGGTGGAAAAGGTTTGCGTGTAGGCAAAAAGATCAATGTGGAAGATGGACCGCAGGCCGAGATCATTGAATTGCTTGATGGTTCCGAACGTCTCATCAAATTTTCGGAACCCATCGAGCCCTATTTTTCGAAAGTGGGGAATGTGCCTCTTCCGCCGTATATCCATGAAACGTTGAGCGACCCGGAAAGATATCAGACAGTGTATGCCAAAGAACCCGGTTCCGCCGCCGCGCCGACCGCCGGACTCCATTTCACTCCACAGTTATTGGAAGAATTGCAGGGGAAAGGCGTCAGGATCGCTTATGTCACGCTGCATGTCGGGTTGGACACCTTCGCGCCTGTGACAGAAGAGAATCCGCAGGAGCACAAAATCCATACGGAGTGGTGTGAACTGCCGCAAGAGACGGCTGATTTGATTAACCGGACAGAGCAAACGGGCGGGAGAGTGCTTGCTGTTGGAACGACATCGGTAAGAACTTTAGAATCCGCAATGAGAGATTCGAAATTCGATAATTCGACGATCCAGTACCGAATATCGTCTTTCGCCGGGCCCACCTCCCTCTACATCCTCCCGGGCTACGAATTCAAAGTCGTCGACGCGATGATCACCAACTTCCATTTGCCGAAATCCA
>JAICRQ010000045.1 GCA_025966435.1 Anaerolineales bacterium
CCTCTTTGGAGAAGCATATGAGAGCTCTAATCTTTGATCTGGATGGCACGCTGGTCGATACCGTCTACGCCCACATATTTGCCTGGCAGAAGGCACTAGCGGAGGCGGGGATGGCACTGGAGGGCTGGCGCATCCACCGCAAGATTGGCATGAGCGGCGGACTGTTTACGAGAGCTGTTGCGCGTGAGCTCGGACGAGAGATCAAAGCTGAGGAAGAAGAGTCTCTTCAGCACCGTCACGGAGAACTCTTTCGAGAGCTTCTGCCAGAGCGCCGTCCCTTGCCTGGAGCCGTGGAACTCATCCAATTTCTTTACGCAAATAACGTCCTGTTCGGGATCGCTACGTCCGGCAGACGGCCGGAGATCAACGCCTCGCTGGATGTGCTGGGGATTAAGGAGGAGACGGTGATCGTAGAACGCGGTTCGGTCGCGCGCGCCAAGCCAGAACCGGATCTCTTCCTTGCCTGCCAGGAACGGCTGAGAGTCAGCGTCAACGATTGCTACGTGGTTGGCGATGCTGTCTGGGATCTGCTCGCCGCGCGGCGGGCGGGTATGTTGAGCGTTGGATTGCTGAGCGGAGGCTATGGCGAAGATGAATTAAGTCAGGCTGGGGCGTTCCGTGTATACCGCGATCCCGCGGAGCTGCATCGCTCGCTGGACGAACTTGGCCTCTTGCCATGACCATTCATTACTCGGCTCCGACCTTCCGCGCCAGGTCCGGCAGGGACGTACCTCGTATATGGGACGCGGCGCGAACCGCAAGTGCACAGGCGGTCAGTGTAGGATTGTTCGCCATCGAAGTCGGTATGTTGCCCAGGCCGCCGAGGTACAGATTATCGAAGCCCCAGACCTTCGAGAAAGAATCCGTGACCGAGGTTCTTTTCCCTTCGTCCGTATTATCTCCCATTCGATATGTACCCTGAAGATGCAGCGTACTCCCCGGCGGAGAGATCGTCGGCAGCCCTTGTATCGTGCCAATTGCATAGGCGGTGCGCACCATATCCCACCACATCCGGACAGCGCGTATCCGGTCGTTCCAGCTGTAGCGGAAATCAATGGTAATCTGCGGCATCCCAAAGCGGTCATTATATTTTTCGCTGAAGGTAATGCGGTTGTCTTCCGAAATGTCCACGATGCCATACCACGTCAGGCGTACCTGTTTGCGCACGTCCACGCCGGGCCAGTAAATGAACTGCCTGCCCAGGCGGTGAACCTGCCCATGCCAGGGTTTTTCTGGCGTTGGCGGAAATCCAAACGCCGGACCGGGATCGGTATGCGAAATCGGGATCGAATGGTCGCGCGAAGGATTCCCCGGTATCGTCCGCATCTCATCCAGGATGTCTGAGTTGACGACGATCTGACAGCTGCTCTCCAGGTTATCATTAAGGTAACGCCCCAGGGCATACGGGCGAATGTTCGACTGCCAGAGCAGGCGAGGTGTAAGAAAGGCACCCCCCGCGACGATGAACAAATCTGCATAAATGTCGAAGGTGGTGTATGTGTGCAGATCGCGCACCGTCACCGCAGTCACTTTGTTGCCAGACCAGCACAACTTCTCTGCGCGATGCTCTGCCAGGATCTTAAGACGGGGCGGCGAAGTCAGCGGCTCATCCAGCAGCGATCCAAGAATCGTATCCGCCCCAGTCCATCGGATGAAGTACGCCTCCGGGTCATCGCTGGTGATCTTTTCCCCTGCCTGTTGCAGCGGGGTCATCAGGAAGCCCTTCTGCTGCAGCTGGTCGTGAATGACTGTGCCCAGCAGGGAATGATCATAGACATCCGTGCGCACATTCAGCAATCGTTTCGCGATCGCGAGCATGTGTGTCCAATCCTCCGCCGGGATGAAGGGCGCGCGCTCGAACGGCTCCGGGTCCGGGGTAGAGGCTGTCCAGAGGGTGAGCATGCCTCCCACAGCATACGCAGTGGAGGCTGCCGGCATGTTGCGCCACCACTTTTGCTCCGGGTTCTCAAAATTTTGCCGCATATTGGACTTTGAAGGGACTAGAGAATAACTTTCCGGCACCGAGTACGTTTCAAGCTGCGAGAAAATGGTATCGGAAAACAGGTTTGGTTCCTGTTGATAGCGGAACGCGTTTTTCAAGTGTTCCCCAGGGCGGTTGGAAAGTTGTTTGCCTGCCTCCACCATGACAACTTTGAGATCGAGACCTGCACCAGCCAACAAGCGCGCAAATGTCGCGCCCACGGCGCCCGATCCAACAATCAGGATATCCGTCGTTATGTCATTGTGCGGCATACATCACTCCTAGAATTCGGCAGTCCCTTCCAAGATCATCAGAACACTCATGTATAACAACGCCAGCAATGTAATGATGTAAACGAGATGCCGCGGAAATCTACGGCTCGCTCTGCTCCGCCTGTGGGACATTTGGTATATTGCTTTCGGCAAAGCCAGCAATCCAAGCGGCACGAATAGCCAGGGAATCGTCCCGCTGCCCACTGCCAGGAGGCTGAGCAATACCACAGCCAGGGTGGATACTTTAAGAGCAAAGACGGTCTTTGCCCGCCCTACACGTGTAGCAAAGTTGGTGTCGGTGCGAGTGTCTACCTCAAAATCCCGGATCTGTTGATTGAGCTGACCGTTCAATGAGGTCAAAAAAAAGAGCCCCAGCAAGATCCCATCCAATTGCGTCACAGGTGACCGGGTTAGCCAAAGGCATACCATGTACGGCCAGGTTTGGACGAATAATGCATGGGTCAACACATCCAGCCCGGGCCTGCTCTTCAGGCGCAGGGGTGGCGCGGAATACATCCACATCACTAGAAAATTCATCAGCAGAATGGTGAGGCCCCGCCAGCTAAAGGAAAGAAACACCGCGGCGGACAGCCCAAACGTCAGGACCGTTACAACCCATACCAGCCGGCGCAAGCCGGGACGCTGGACGAAAAGATTCTGACTCGCCTTGAACTCATCAGTACTGTCATGGGCAGCATCAAAGTAATCATTCAACCAGTAACCAAGCCAGTAATTGGCTGTAATGGCAACGAGCAGCAGCAGGGTCTGGACAGTTATGACATGATGAACCACAAGCGCAAGCGCGCATACAAGAAAGGTCACACCCCAGGCATCGATCCGTTTCAACCCCCAGCATTCGAGGTGCCAGAACACCCGAGAGACGACAGCCGGCGCACTCTTGATTTGGTTTTGATGGATTGTCGTCATGGTCAGCGGACCTTTGTAGTGTTCCGGGCATCCTGCAGCCGCGAATCAAAGTAGAAAACACTCATCTGCTGAAGAAGTTGTTGGGCACGCTCCAGGTGTGCGTGTCGGGCGGGATCGCCTACCTCCAGGTGACGACCGAGCTCGTAATTCGCCAATGCTTCCTCCAGAGGCATTTGCAAATCCCGGGCGCGTGCCAGGCTTTGATTCCACAATTTGAATGCCTGTTTGCGGCGCCCAGACAGCCACGCATACACGCCTTGTATTCTCAGCCGGGCAGCTTCACCAAGGGGGAGGATTTGAGCATAGCGTGTAAGCTGCTTGCATGCACGGATTGCCTGCTGCTTGAGGTAATTTACATCGGAGAGGGCATTGCGTTCCCAAAGGCTGAGATATGTATCTGCCGCGGCAACGTAAACCGTCAGCAGCCCAAAAGACGTCGGTCGCTCACCCGAAATCAGATCGAGAAGCTGCCTGGCATTCTCCTCCGCTGCGGCCCACTCCCCTCGCTCCAGATGCACCTGCGCGCTCACCCCGTAAAACTTCTGGCGCGGACCCGGCTCGTTGCTTTCCATGACAAGCCCTTCCAGCTCTTTTGCCAGTGCCAGGATATCATCACGATCTTGCAGCAGCAAATGGGTCTCCATGCGGCTGGTCAGACTCCAGGATTGCTGCACGATATCGTCCTGCTGTTTGGCTGCTGTATAGAGGCGGTCGGCGAGTTCGGCAGAGAGCCGAACCTGCCCCTGATAATATTTTACGCGCGTCAGCATTTCCATGCACACGCCCCACCACTCCCAGACGCGCCCGTCCTCGAACGCGGCAATTGCCTGTTGCAGTCGCTCTCCGGTTTCTTCGAGGCGCCCTGCACCCGCGCTGTAAACGCTTGTAGCCATCAGCACCCGCGCCTCGATGAGCGGATTGTTTATCTGCTCTGCCGTTTGCAGAGACAGCCGCTCATATAACCTTGCCAATCTGTGCACGGGCAAAAGACCTGCCGCACCGGTCACATAGGAATAAGCGACTGCCAGTTCTGGTGATGGACCAATCTCTTCCGCCAGGTTCATGGACGCCAACGGGCAGTAGATCATCTTTCCTGCATTGTTCTGAATAAAATATAGTAGCCCCAGCCTCTCCAAAATTTTGCAAGCCAGACGCCTAGCCTCCAGTGCATCATCGGTCAGAGACTGGCCGGCTTCATGATCCTTCCGGCGGAGGCGAATACGGGTCTGTTGAGCAATTTCTCTGGTGATCGCCGCGACGAGACGACCCATCGTATCCGGCAACGGCCAATTCAAGTAACGCAGAGACCGGCTGAAGTGCTCCTCACATTCTGCTAGGTGACCCAGACGGTTGTGAGCCTCGCCCAGTTGCTGCTCCCACTGCGCCATCCGTAGATCGGAAACACCAACTGTCATCGCGTTTTGAGGCGTCACAATAGACAGCAGCCTGCTGAAATACTCTACCGCCTCCTGATTGGCATAATTGCGCAGAGCAGCCTCACCCGCTTTTTCGAGATATTCAATCGCTTTCTGTGTAGCTCTTGCCTCCGGAGCCGTCTGGCTGGCGATCAGCCAGTGGTGGGCAAGAATCGGAAAGAATGCAGACAGGTCTTTAGCAAACGCTTGCTCATACCATTCTGCCACCGCCTGATGTAACTGCCGCCGCTGTGAAAACAACATCAGGTTGTAGGCAACCTCCTGGGTAATCGCGTGCTTGAAGATATAGGCAAGGTCCGGCGCCTCCGACTCGATCAGCGTGAGACTCACTCGCGTGAAGGTCTCCAGATACTGGTTCAAGGCATGCTTGTCGGTCTCAATCGGATGGATCGCCTGAAGCACTCGGAAAGCAAAGATGCGGCCGATCACACTGGCAACCTTTAGCGTCAACTGCTGTGATGGACTCAGGCTGTCGATGCGACTCGTAATGGCTGCCTCAAGGTTATCTGGGATGCTGACGGAATCAAGATTGGTCAAGCCAGGAGCAAGCCGGCATTCCTCCCCTTCGATGAGCAGGATACCTGAATCACGCAGCGCGTACGCCAGCTCCTCGGCAAAGAAGGGATGACCCTCAGATTTCTCACGGATCAATCTGCCTGCCTGCAAAGGTATGGATTTAACACCCAGCCGCTGGCAGACAAGCTCTTCCACATCATCGAGGGGCATCGTATCCAGACGGATGAATGTCGTATCGGGGTGTTCTGCCAGCTCCTTGAACTGCTGAGGTACCGGGGGTGAATACGGGCGGGTATTCACAGCCAGCAGCAGAGGGCGCACCCGCCGAACCATATCAGACAATAATGTCCATGAGGCGGAGTCCAGCCAGTGCAGGTCCTCCAGCGTGACCAGGGCCGGGGATTGCTCTGCCTCGTGCTGCAGCAACCGCATCAGCAGGTCACGGATGCTGTTGCCGCGCACCTCGCCTGTCATGGCAGAGGTAAATTCATTTTCCGGAATGGAAAAAGGCAAGACCACGCTCAGCAGGGGTGCGTAGCGCAAGAGTTGCGTGTCGATCGTCCGTAGTTTTTCAAGAACGATATCCAAAATCCTGGAGCGGTCCTCATCATGCAGCTGTGCTTTCGCAATGAACTCTTCGATCGCAAAAAGGCGATTAAACACCGAGCGCCAGGCAAAGTAAGGATTATTCCTTTCAATGGCGTCGCCGCTGCCGGAAAAAACCTTCACATCGGATATCTCTGCCTGACGCACCAGCTCATCCATCAAACGCGATTTGCCAATGCCTGCCTCTCCATGTAACACTATCGTCCGGAACGGGGTACCGCGCTGCAGTTCCTGGATGGCGTTGACCAGCAGAGACTTTTCCTCCCGGCGGCCGATCAGCTCGGTTGGTGCGCGGACCGCACCTTTCTTCTCCCGCAGTGGATGGAAAACCTCGATCAACTCACTGCGGCCCTTCATCTTCCGTGGGGGCAGTGCTTCGAATTCAGCGCGCTCCCGGGTAGACTCATAGGTCGCGCGGTCGCAAAGAATCGCGATGCCATCTCGCTCCAGGATCTCTGTCTGTTGGAGAGCGAGGCTCATTAGGCGCCCAGCCAAATTTACCGAGTTCCCGATGAACGTATATTCACGACGATGGTTTGTACCAATCAAGCCACAAAACACCCGTCCCGTGGTCACGCCGATGGCGCCTCGGATGCTTCGTGCATGTAATTCATCGCGGATCAACATGGCTGTTTGAATACCTCGCAGGGGGTCGTCGGTGTGGGCTAGTGGAGGCAAACCCAATGCTGCATCGATCATCACACCTTTATCGTCCTGGCTGATCTTGTTGATGGAGCCCTCATGCCGGTAGACCAGCTGCTGAATCAGGCGCATCACCTCCTGCGCCGTCTCCAGCGAGGTGTTATGACTCATCTGCGGAAGGTTGATGAAGAGGATCGTGACCTTTCTCAGCTCCGCGAGCCAATCGGATTGACCGGCAGAAATACGGTGGATGATCGCCCCGGGGATATACGGACGAAAGGCTACTTGTGCCGCATCGTCAAACTCCAATGCTGCCTCACTGAGATCCATCGATGGCTGAGAATGGACCTTTAGCTTGCGCAGACGGGCAGCGACTCGCGCGCCTCGACCCGGTTCGATTTCGAAACCGAAAGGTTCAGCCTCACAATCTTTCCGGATCAGCTCCCATGCTGAAGGGCTGGCAATAATATCGCCCGCGTTCGCCTGTTCATTCGCCGCGCCGATCTCAACCAGAGGCTCCCCGACCAAAACAAACTCCCAGCGATTGAACACTCCTCCGATGTGACTTTCCCAGACACGCCCGGTCCCCAGCGAAAATTTTAAGTACAGGGTCGAGCCCTCCGCCTGATAATTGAGCAGCCGTTCGCGGACTTTGAACGCGCATTCCACGGCCCGTAATGTCTGCTGGCGTTGGGTTTCCTCGGAGGCTGTATGAGCCGGGATCGGCCAGACCGCAATAACCGCGTCGCCCCCAAACTTCACGATATCCCCGCCATATTCGTACACCACGTCGATCAATTGTCCGAAATAATCGTTCAGGATGCCAGCCAGTTTCTCCACCCCGGCAGTCCCTTTTTCTGCCAGCCGCTCAGTGAGAGCGGTAAACCCCGAAATATCCGCAAACAGGACGACTGCCAGAAAGTCCTTGGCGAGGGGCGAGTCAATCGGGTCTGGATCTTGCGCGACACGATTCTGGATCAGCCGCGGTACATAACTTGCCAGTAATTCCGTCAATTCCGAATTTGCCACACTGCCCTCCCAAGACCCCTCCCCAGGTAAACATTAATAGATGTGTGATAATACACTTAACACTCCTGAATTGAAAAGGATTTCAAGAGTTGACTCTCCCTTCCCAGCCAGTACGGACCTGCTCTCCCCGGAGAGGATAGTACGATTTGCATTCGTTGTATAATGAAATCACCCCTAGGCACAAACATGCAAGTGGATCGCGACTTTATATTTCTCGCTGCAGGTATCGGAAGATGATAAACAATCCAAGCAATTGGGCTGGAAACTATTTGTATCGTGCCGCTCAAATTCATGCGCCGGAGACGGTGGAACAAGTCCAGGAGCTGGTCATTCGCAGTAACAAAGTAAAGGCGCTTGGAACACGCCACTCCTTCAACGACATCGCAGACTCGTCTGGCGACCTTATTTACCTCGAGCGTTTCGACAAAATCCTGGGGTTGGACCGTGAGCGCCGCACCGTGACGGTGGAAGCAGGGGTCCGTTATGGACAGCTTGCGCGCTGGCTCCATGATGCAGGCTATGCCTTGCATAACCTGGCATCGCTGCCGCACATTTCTGTCGCTGGGGCGGTCGCCACGGCGACCCACGGCTCCGGTGACCGTCATGGAAATCTTGCCACAGCGGTTTCGGCAATGGAGTTGGTGACAGGCAATGGCGAGCTCATGTTTTTGTCACGTGAGCATGACCGTGAGCAGTTTGAAGGAGCGGTTGTTGGACTCGGTGGGCTGGGTGTGATCACCAAGCTTACTCTCGACATTTCCCCAACGTTCCTCATGCAGCAGGATGTGTACGAAAACCTGCCGTTCACAGCAGTCGAGGACTATTATGATGAGCTAACCTCCAGCTTGTACAGCGTCAGTCTGTTTACAAACTGGCAAGACTCGGCGTTCAATCAAGTGTGGTTGAAACGCCACGTGCTCGATGGAATGTCTGTCAAAGCAGAACCGGAGTTATTTGGCGCGAGGCTTGCCATAAATAATCTCCATCCTATCGCTACGCTTTCCGCCGAAAACTGCACGGAGCAGTTGGGCGTCTGTGGTCCCTGGTTCGAGCGCCTGCCTCATTTCCGCATGGAGTTCACTCCCAGCAGTGGCGCAGAACTGCAGAGCGAATATTTTATTCCGCGCCAGCATGTGTTTGCTGCCTTACAAGCCATTAACTCGATGCGAGAGCAGATTGCGCCGCTCCTCCAAATCTCAGAACTGCGCACCATCGCTGCCGACAACTTATGGATGAGTCCCTGCTATCAGCAAGCCTCTGTTGGCATTCATTTCACCTGGGAACAGGATTGGGAAAACGTGCGCAACGTGCTGCCAAAGATTGAGGAAGCACTTGCGCCCTTTCATGCGCGACCACATTGGGCAAAGCTGTTTACCATGTCCCCTGACCGCCTGCAATCCCTTTATGAAAAACTTCCGGACTTTCGGCAGCTTCTTCAGCGATATGATCTACAGGGTAAATTTCGCAATGAATATCTCGATAAATATATTTTCGGAATGTCGTAGCGAAGATGAATACCTCACATATCGCCATTGACACGCTTGCCCGGCTGATCGAGGAGGCTTTCGATGGTGACCCCTCCCATTCGTTGCTTGCCAATCTTCACGATCTTCGGGAAGAGGACTGGACTGTCACACTAGGTGAAGGCGCTCGTTCCGTTGCCGATATTCTGGAACATGTCGGCTGGTCCAAATGGATGTATGAAGACTACGCCTTCGGTAGCGCCTCCATGCGCGGGGATCAGCCGCCTCTGCTCCCGGAGGGAGGTGCACACTCGCGTCCGCATGAAGAGCTGCTTATCTGGCTGACGGAGGGGCACCGACGCTGGCTTGCCTCCGTTCGCGCCCTTGCAGACGATAGCGAGCTGGACCGTGAACGGCTCACGAATTGGGGAGAGCGACTCCCGACCCGCGATATCATCCGCATTATGATCGCTCATGATTTCTACCATGCCGGTGAGATCAATCACCTGCGCGCCTTGCTTCAAAAGACAGATCGCTGGCCCTATGACTAATCGCCTATGAATCCCATCGCTTCCATTTTAGATCAAAACCCTGCTCTCATCATCGATGGTGCCCTCGCCACCGAACTGGAACGCCGCGGCTATAACCTTAAAGATGAGCTCTGGTCCGCCAGAATATTGCTCGAACAGCCCGAAGCCATCAAGCAAGTGCATCTGGATTATTTCAAAGCCGGAGCAGACTGTGCCATCACAGCCAGTTATCAAGCCACAATGGAAGGATTTATCAAACGCGGATTGAACAAAGCAGAAGCGATTGGTTTGATTCAAAAATCTGTTCGTCTCGCCATCGAGGCGCGCGAGGAGTTCTGGTCAGAGCCTGCGAATCGTATCGGTAGATCGAAGCCGTTTGTCGCTGCATCGGTGGGACCGTACGGCGCCTATCTGGCAGATGGTTCGGAATATCGCGGTAATTATGGGCTTAGCGAAAAGGAATTGATGGAGTTTCACCACCCCCGCATGAAAGCTCTCATTGAAGCCGGCGCGGAGATGCTTGCCTGTGAAACAATACCCTGTCTGGTCGAGGCGCAGGCGATTGCAAAATTACTCAAGGAATATCCAACGATTACTGCATGGATGAGCTTTAGTGGGCGCGACGAAAGACATATCTCGGAAGGTAAGGTGTTTTCCGATTGTGTAAAGCAATTGGACGGACAGCCCCAAATTACCGCAATTGGAATCAATTGCACATCCCCGAAATTTATTCCGTCCTTGATTCGTGAAGCCGAAAAGTCAACGGAGAAACCCATTCTTGTTTATCCCAACTCTGGCGAGACCTATAACGCTGAAAAGAATGATTGGAATGGGGATCCTCTCTTTGAGTCATTTGGGGAGCAGGCACGCGAATGGTATAAGTCTGGCGCGCGCCTGATTGGCGGCTGCTGCCGCACAACACCGGCAGACATACATGTCATTGCAAGCTGGGCACGAGATATTGTGTAAGAGTCATTCTTCAATACTGTCTGATTGTTAAGACAAACTTCAGGGAAATCTATCGCCTTCGAATGCGCTCGACGGGTTGCCCTTATTGATGAGGAGAAAACATGAAAGCAGTCCGCATGGTTGAGACGGGCAAAGCATTAGAGTTGCAGCACATCCCCATTCCATCCGCCGGCGAAGAGGATGTGCTGGTGCGCGTCCGCGCCGCGGGAATCTGTCACTCAGACGCGCATTACCGCGCCGGGCGCTCAAGCATGGGGAGGCTGCCGATTACGCTTGGGCATGAGGTCGCCGGGGAAGTGGAATGGGTTGGGGCAAAAGTCACAAATGTCAAAGCAGGAGACCGGGTTTGCCTGCATTACAACATTTCGTGCGGCAATTGCTATTACTGCAAAACGGGGAAGGAACAGTTCTGCACGACCGTAAAAATGATAGGGCACCACATTGACGGCGGCTATGCGGAATACATCGCGATACCTGCACAGAATGCTATTCCGCTGCCGGAGGAAATCTCCTTCGAGGAAGGCGCGACGCTGATGTGCGCCTCCGCGACCGCCCTGCACGCGCTGTGTCGAGGCAGGGTGAAGGACGGGGAAACAGTAGCCGTGTTCGGCGTGGGTGGGCTCGGGCTGTCTGCCATCCAACTGGCAAAAGCCCTGGGAGCGGTCGAGGTCTATGCGGTGGACATCAAGCAGGATAAGCTCGAACTCGCCTCCGAATATGGCGCCATCCCTGTGGATGCAAGCCGCTCGGACGCGGTGGAGGAAATCCGCAGATCCACCCAGGGCAAAGGCGTGGATGTCGCACTCGAGATGATCGGTTTACCAGTCACCATGAAGCAGACTATCGAATCGCTCGGCGTGCTCGGGCGCGCCGTGATTGTGGGACTCAGCCCAACCTCGCTGGAAGTCCACCCTTACCATACGTTGATAGGATACGAAGCCGAAGTGATTGGTTCAAACGATCACCTCCTGCAGGAGTTACCGTTGCTGATCGACATGGCACGCCGCAAGGTTTTTGACACTTCACGTGTCGTCTCACGGAGGATTCCGCTCGAGGCAGAGATCATCAATCAGCGGCTTGATGATCTGGAAAATTTTACTGATGATGTGCGCGCGGTCATCGTGCAAGAAGCTTGACGGTATCTAAACGTTTGCGGCTTCAGTGTCTTTCCTCAATGAATTCCCCCATAGCCACTTTTTAGGCGATATTGTATTCTTGGGCATCGTTACGGAGGCAAACAGTGAGTTCCCCAGTGTACTCAGCTGAAACGTCAGAAACAAATCACCGTACTCTTCCCCGGAAGAAACGAATCGTTTGGATTCTGCTTGCATGCTGTATCCAAATGATCTATCTGCCAACCAGCAATCGGGTCACGGGAGGCATGGAACCTAAATTGCCGATTGATATCTTTCCCGTTTGGCCGGGATGGGTGTTGCCGTACGTGTTGTGTTATATCCTGTGGTTTGCCAGCTTCACCCGGGTCATCCTTAAAGCGGATGATCGGCAGTTTCGTTCCTTCCTTGCAGCCTGTATATTGACCTTTACCCTGGGCGTTTCGACCTTTATCTTTTTTCCCACCTACGTGAAACCCGTTTTCCTCCAAGGAAGCGATATCTTCACATCCATCCTGCGCATCTTTCATGAAGAGACAGGTCGATATGCTGCACTGCCCAGCGGGCATGTGTATATTACAACCTTGCTTACCTTGTTCTTTAGCCGCTGGTATCCCCGCTCCAGGCTGTTATGGATCTTGATCCTGATTGTCGTTTCCCTTTCGACGTTGTTTACCAGACAGCATTATATACTCGACGTGCTCGGAGGGTATCTGGTGGCTCTTGCCGGCTATTATTTTGGCTTATGGTGGGCAGGGTTTTACTCCGTGCAACATCTATTCAGCAGGCGATCAGGTAAGAGCATAACTTCATCGACTCTGAACTGATTGCGATTTAGGGGAAATTGCTTTATAGTCTGGGGCATGGAACCAATAAAAGTTACTCGTCCGAAATTCCCCAAAGGATACGTGGATAAACCTGTGTCTTACCTGACCTGGGACTGGGTCG
>JAICRQ010000294.1 GCA_025966435.1 Anaerolineales bacterium
AGATGAAACGTGGAAAGTGGGAGAAGATTTCCGGCAGGGCGCTTAACGAATGCGCGCTCGGCGTGATCGGTATCGGCAATATCGGTAAAGCTGTGACCCGTCGCGCCCGCGCTTTTGGCATGAAAGTCTACGGCACGGACATCCTTGACATTGATCCCGCCTTTATCACTGAGACCGGCATCGAAATAATGGATCTCCAATCTCTGCTCTCTAACGCCGATTTCGTTTCTGTCAACTGTGACTTGAATCCCACAAGTTACCATCTCATCAACAATGACACACTGGCGTGGATGAAACCTAACGCGGTGCTGATCAACACCGCGCGCGGACCCATCGTCGACGAGAAAGCACTGGTTGAAGCACTGCAGTCCGGGCGTCTCGCGGGCGCCGCTTTAGATGTCTTTGAAGAGGAGCCGCTCCCGCCGGATAGCCCTCTATTGAATATGGATAACGTCCTGTTGGCGCCTCATAACTCCAATTCCAGCCCTGCCGCCTGGGAGCGAGTCCACTGGAACACGATTCGGAATCTATTCGATGGGTTAGGCTTGAAACATGAGCTTGAAGATCGATAGAAGACAGCCCTGGCTTCAGGTCTTTCCGCTCCATCTCTTTTTATTTGCCATATATCCAATCCTGGCGCTGCTGGCGATTAACATATCTGAGGTAGATCCTTCCTCGGCA
The DNA here is from genome assembly GCA_025966435.1 of Anaerolineales bacterium. Lineage (GTDB taxonomy): Bacteria > Chloroflexota > Anaerolineae > Anaerolineales > Villigracilaceae > Defluviilinea. The sequence continues at coordinate 682 of JAICRQ010000294.1, forward strand.
TGGCGCTCGGTGTTGCTGGCAATTGTTGCAGCTGGATTCTTAACTCTGGCTTTCTACGTGATCTTTCACGACTGGGGACGTGCCGCGCTGCTTTCCACAATTGCTTTGATTCTGTTTTATTCCTACGGGCATGTTTATATTCTTCTCAAGGAAGTAAACTTGGGCGGGTTCTATTTTTTTCGGCACCGCACGTTAATGCCGGTCTGGATCGTTCTCGGCGCGTTCCTGGTCTGGTGGGTCTCGCGCAAATCGTTCCGCATAAAAACCGCGACGTACACTCTCAATCTGATAGGATTGTTCTTACTTATTCTTCCTGTATTCCAGTTGACATCCTTTCTTCTGCAAAGCCGATCCTCTCTGACCGAAGCAAATACTACTGCGTTGCGTTTGCAGACTGGTGACAATCCTCCCGATATCTATTACATTATCCTGGATGGCTATGGTCGAGCCGATGTGTTACAGAATGAATATGGCTATGACAACTCGGATTTTCTCAACACCCTGCTGGATCTTGGCTTTTATGTTGCGGAATGCAGCCAGAGCAATTATGCCCAGACGCAATTGTCGCTGGCTTCCTCTTTGAACTTCAACTACATTGATGCGTTGAGTGATCGTTTTGTCCTCGGTTCGGACGATCGAACAGGTCTGGACGCCTTGATTCAAAACAGCGCGGTCCGGGCAAGTCTTGAAACAGCAGGTTACCAGACCGTCGCCTTCGCAAGCGGCTTTCTGGCAACAGAGCTGCGGGATGCCGATTACTATCTTAGCCCCGAGAAGTCTGTCGGGGCGCTGAATGAATTCGAAGTTTTACTGCTGGAAACCACACTGGCGCGACTGCTGCAGGATAGCAACCGGTTTGGGATGCAAACCGCAGGCTCGGAATTGTTCCGGGAGCGCACTCTCTTCACGTTGGATACGCTGGATGATCTCTCTTATATTCAGGGACCGAAATTTGTATTCGTCCATTTAATCGTGCCGCACCCTCCCTACGTCTTCGGTCCAACAGGTGGACCGGTAGAGCCTGCTGAGGTGGGTACGACCAAAATGCAGGAGGGCGCTGAACACTACCGTGACCAGGTCATCTATATCAATAGCCGCATGCAGGAAATCCTGCCGAGGATTATCGAGAATTCACCCACGCCGCCGATTATCGTGCTGCAGGGCGATCACGGTCCAACGGTGGCAAGTAGCCCGCGTTCACGAATGAGCAATCTCAGCGCATATTTGCTGCCAGGTGCAGATATTCCGGCGTATCCAGCGATTACCCCTGTGAATATTTTCCGAATCATCTTTAATGAATACTTCGGGCAGGACCTTGAACTGCTGGAGGATGTCAGCTTATACTCAGATTACACGGATCCGTTTAACTTCAGGGTCATACAAAATTCCTGTAAACCGAATAACTAGTATAAAGTTTGTACATCGATAACGCAGAAAGCTTGGAAGAAGAAAAACCTATGACAAAAACTGTTCTCATCACAGGCGCGGGAGGGGGAATCGGGCGCGCAACGATACATCACTTTGCCGCTAAAGGATGGCGGGTGATTGGCGTGGATCGCGCGAAGTTTGGCGAAGGCTTCCCGCACAACGGACATTTCATCCAGGCAGATATCTCTCACCCGGAATCGACAGAACAGATTTTTGAGGAAGCGCGGGGCTTTCATCCCTCGCTGGATGTGCTGGTCAATAACGCGGCGGTGCAGGTTGCCAAACCGCTGGTGGAGACGACGGCCGAAGAATGGGACGCGGTCATGGCATCGAACCTGCGTTCTGTCTTTCTGTTCGTCAAGCTGGCGCATCCGCTGATGAAGGCTGCTGGTGGGGGAGCGATTGTCAACGTATCGTCGGTCCATGCGATTCAGACCTCCGCCAATATCGCCGCGTACGCAGCATCGAAAGGAGGCTTGCTTGCTCTGACACGCGCCATGGCGATCGAGTTCGCGCCTGATAATATCCGCGTCAATGCCATCCTGCCCGGTGCCGTAGATACGCCGATGCTACGCGCAGGACTCGGGCGCGGTCACGTGGGCCACGGCGATGTGCAAGAACGCCTCGATAACCTGGCACGAAAAACAGTCAGCGGCAAAGTCGGCAAGCCCGAAGAGATCGCCAGCGCTATTTACTTTCTTGCCGATAATGAGCAATCATCCTTTATGACAGGGCAGGCTCTGGTTGTGGATGGGGGAGCGACAGCGAGACTAAGTACGGAATAAATGTTTCAATGAAGCAAACTCTCAAGCAGATCACCCCACCCTTTCTCTGGAACTTCGCCCGCGCGACCAACGACTCGATTCGCCGTCTGCCGGAATTATCTGCCGCGTATCTTCATCCCTGGCGGCGCGAGAGCATTCGCAGGCTCACCAAGCTCAAAGATATACATAAGGGCAAGCGCGCCTTTGTCATCGCGAATGGTCCCAGCCTTAAACAAACGGACATGACCAAGCTCAAGAACGAGTTCACCTTTGGGATGAACCGCATTTATCTGATGTTCCTCGAGCTTGGCTTCTCTACAACGTACTTAACTGTTGTGAATGATCTTGTCATTGAGCAGACCGCAACTGATCTTGCGAACCTTTCTTTGCCAAAGTTTATTGCCTGGCGCTCGCGCCGCCACTTTCCTAGCCGCTTGCCTATTACTCAATTACCAACGTTTCTTTTCACCTCCTACACCGGTCCCCGCTTCTCCACAGACGTGCGCAGACGCGTCTGGGAAGGCGCGACTGTGACGAACGTGACTCTGCAGCTTGCTTTTCACATGGGATTCCAACAGGTGATCCTCATCGGCGTAGATCATAATTACACGGCAACAGGCAAGCCGAATACCACCGTCGTTTCGCAGGGCGATGATCCCAATCACTTTTCTCCTGCCTACTTCGGTAAGGGATTCCGCTGGCAGCTGCCTGACCTGGAAACTTCTGAGATCGGTTATGCCATGGCGCGCGAAGCCTATCGAAAAGCTGGACGCGAAGTCCTCGACGCGACGATTGGCGGAAAATTGACAATTTTCCCGAAAGTGGATTATGACTCTCTTTTCTAAACGTTCGCGCTGAGCGGAGCGACGAGTGTTCTTTGAGGAGAGCAGTCAAAGTGCGAATGAGTAGAGTATTCGACTTGTAACAGGAGATTGCTTCCTGCAGGCTCGCAACGACATAGATATGACCCTTGTTTCTATCATTACCCCCTCCTATAATCAGGCTCCTTACCTTGAGCAGACCATCCAATCTGTCCTCGAACAGGATTATCCGCGCATCGAATACATCGTGGTTGACGGCGGTTCGACGGATAACTCTGCAGAGATCATCCAGAAGTATGCGGACCGCCTGGCATACTGGATCTCGGAAAAGGACAGCGGGCAGGCAGAAGCGATCAACAAGGGATTTGCGCGTGCAAATGGCGAAATCGTCGCCTGGCTGAACTCCGATGACTATTACATGCGCAATACAGTCTCTTTCGCGGTGCGGTGTTTCGAGCAAAACCCGGATGTGGTCATGATTTATGGGGATATGCTTGCCGTCGATGGCGAGGGCCGGACGATTAACGTTTTGAAGTATAAACAGTTGTCGCTGGAGGATTTGTTATGCTTCCAGATCCTCGGGCAGCCAAGCATTTTTTTTCGACGGTCTGCTTTGGAAAAAACGGGGATATTGGAACCCAGCTTTCATTTCATGCTCGATCATCACCTCTGGATTCGCCTGGCGCAACAGGGCAGGATTCTGCATGTGCCGCAGGTCTGGTCGGCGGCGCGCTATCACCCGCTCGCAAAGAACCGCGCGCGAGCTGCCGAGTTTGGACGGGAAGCCTTTCGCGTGCTGGATTGGGCGAAGAGACAGCCGGGTTTGACAGAGATAGTCTCCCAGGTAGAACGACGCGCCCTGGCCTCTGCACACCGCTATGATGCGCGTTACCTTCTCGATGGTGGGCAGGCGGCTGGCGCGTTGGGAGCATGGTTCCGGGCGCTTTTTATCCACACGCCAACTGCCCTCGAGCGACTAAATCTTTTTGTCTCTGCTATACTCATGTTGACGGGGTTAAGCCGTTTGCGTGAGGCCGTCCTTCGCCGCCGACAGCGGAAGCTTTCTGGGAATAAGTAAAAGGCTGAATCTGATAAAATACTTCGGCTTATGTTCCAGACAACTTTTTTTTCGTCCCGGGCGGCGCGGACCTTCGCGCTGATTTTGGTTTTTGGCGCGGCTCTGGCGATCCGGCTGTACGACCTCA
>JAICRQ010000518.1 GCA_025966435.1 Anaerolineales bacterium
CGTTATTCGCAGCCAAAACGTTTGATAGAATTGGGCTTCCGGTTTCAATTCGGAACCTTGGATGAGGCGATGGAAAATCTACTCATCCGAACCATATCTGCTACGTCTGGCATGTAGCCCGACTCAATTCACATATGTATAGGAGAACACATGAAACAATCTCTGATCATCGTCTGTCTGCTTCTGTCAGCCTGCAATTTATCGTCGGTGCCGCCAGCGGTTCCTGCAGGCCCGACGGCATATATCGACCCCTCTTATCCCACCATGGAATCGGCACCGGTTACATCGCTGCAAACCTCAAGTGGCATTGACGTGCGGGCAGATCGCGCCTGGCGCGATGGCAAACAAGTGAATGTAGACGTTTGCTTTACCCTTTTGGATGCCTCCGATTGGTCCATTTGGAACGCCAGTCTTCAGTATCCCGGCGGATCAGTTTTAGACTTCAGCTCCACTCTTTCAAGTATTCAGGAGCCTGTGGAGGGTCAGTCGGGTCAGCGCTGTGATACCCTCTCCTTCCTGAACGTTCCGCCGGATGCCGATCTCTCCAGCGTGACCGTGACGGTCGATGCGATCGCAGCCCAACCACGGGCGGATGACTATTGCACGATCTATATGCCCAAGATCCAGCAGGCCCTCACCGAACGCGGGATTGCCATCACCCTGAATTGTGCGGATGTCAATGGTGTGCAGACCATGCAGATCACAAGCAAGCCCGATACGATGTCCCAGGCAGAAGCGGAGCAAATCGTCTTCAGCGATGAGTTCTACACCGTCAAAGGACCCTGGTCGTTTACTTTCAACCTCGGCCAATAATGTCCCCCACACTGCCGCGCAGTGATATGCTTCCCGTGTATAATCGGCGCATGTCCGATTCGACGTTTGCTGGCATATATTATTACACCCACACGTGAAGCTGCGGTGGTGTGAACGAAACGCGCCCACCATCGCGGGCGCGTTTTTGTTTATTAATTCATAGGGCGGGATGCCCTTTCAGGACGCTTCGCAGCCATCCCGCCTTACTCCGGAGGATGAGATGAACATCGAAGAACAAGTGGAATTGCTCATGCAGGGAACCGAATATGGGGATGAGGAACTAAAGAAGGCGATGACAAATGAGATGCGCCAGCGTCTGCTGGACGCGCAAAGGGAAAACAGGCCCTTGCGAGTCTATTGCGGCTACGACCCAACATCGACCGACCTACATCTGGGCCATACCATCACGATGCGCAAGCTGCGCCAATTTCAGGATCTAGGTCACGAGGTGACCTTTCTGATAGGAAGCTACACAGCTCTGGTGGGAGATCCTTCCGATAAGAATAAGGCGCGGCCGATCCTGACAGAGGAACAGGTAGCTCACAATGCCCAGACCTATGCCGAACAGGCATACCGCGTACTCGACCGTGAAAAGACCAGAATCCGCTACAATGGCGAATGGTTGAGCGAATTATCTCTGCTTGATTTGATTCGCCTCGGGCAGAATTTCACGGTGCAGCAATTCCTGGCACGCGAGAATTTTGCGAATCGTCTTGAAAAAGGCGAGGCGATTTACCTGCACGAAACATTTTATGCATTGATGCAAGGGTATGACGCAGTGGCGCAACAAACCGACGTCCAGGTGGGCGGTACCGATCAATTATTTAATATTATCGTTGCAGGACGTAAATTACAGGAAGCCCTGGGACAAAAACCACTCGTTGGCATCATCACGGGAATCCTACCTGGTACGGATGGCGTGCAACGCATGTCCAAGTCAACCGGCAACATCGTGCCGATTAATACTGGCGCGGAGGATATGTATGGCAAGCTGATGTCCATTCCTGATTTTGCTATGGGAAAATATATGCGCCTTGCCACACGCTGGAGTCCCCACGAGATCGAGACAATCGAAAGCGATATTCAGTCGGGCAAATTGCATCCGCGCGATGCAAAGATGAACGTCTCGTTTGAGATCACAAGTATCTTTTACGGCGAGACAGATGCACAAAAAGCACAGGATATTTTTGTCAAAATGTTCCAGCAGAAAGAAATCCCTGATGAGATGCCTGAACTTGAATTGAAAAGTGGGCAAACCGTGCTGGATGTGATTCTAGAGGCGAAAATGGCAGCCAGTAAAAGTGAGGCGCGCCGGTTGTTTGATCAGAGGGGCGTACGCCTGGATGGGGAGACCATCGAGCGTGGCGACATCGCCTTCCCGCACCCGGGTGTGCTTCAGGTAGGAAAACGAAAGTTCTTGCGGGTGAAGAAATAGAACAACGGGTTAGCATTCGCTAACCCGTTGTCATTTCGTCATTTTCGACCATAGAGAGAAAGATTTCCACGATTCTCGGGTCAAGCAATGTTCCAGCGCTTTCCCTTAAATATGCCTTGACCTTCTCCCGCGGCCAAGCCTTTCGATATGGTCGATCGGATAACAGGGCATCCCAATTATCAACAACAGAGAAAATTCGCGCCGCCAGTGGGATTTGTTCGCCCTTTAATCCACGCGGGTACCCTTTTCCATCCCAGCGCTCATGATGACAGTAGGGAATATCCAGTACGCCCCGCAGGAATGTAATGGGGGAAAGAAGATTGTAAGCATATACAGGATGCCGGCGCATCTCCGCCCACTCCTCCTCGGTAAGCTTGCCCTCCTTCTTCAAGATGTGATCTGGAACACCCATTTTGCCAATATCGTGGAGCAGCACGCCACGGTAAATGTTTACCATTTCCGTGTCGTTGACGCCAATGTATCTCGCCAGTCGCATAGTCGTCTCTGTGACGCGCCGTGTGTGACCCTCTGTTTCTCGGTCGCGAAGTTCCCGCGCGCGTGCCCAGCCTTCCAGTGTCGTGTCGTACGCCTGGATCAATTCCTGATTCGAGCGCTGTAAGTTTTCGAACAACTGGGCGCTGTCTATTGCGATAGCCGCCTGACCCGCCAGAGTATGCAAAAACTCCATCCAATCGGGGGTCGGTGAAA
>JAICRQ010000496.1 GCA_025966435.1 Anaerolineales bacterium
AGGCGCTGGTCTTTGCGCCCGAGCGCAACGATCAGGTCGAAGATCTTCAGCGACATGTGCCCCAGGATGATGACCGCGCTCAAGGTGACGGGACGCAGCATCGGAAGAATTACATACCGGTAGACTTCAAACTCGCTCGCCCCATCCACTCTTGCCGCCTCGCGAATGTCCTCTGAAATGCTCCGGATACCGCCCAGGTAGAGTGCCATCGCAAATCCCGAAAGCTGCCAGACCGCCGGGATCACCGTATACGCCATGCCCCAGGGAGGAGGCGTCGCGTGCCACGTGCTGATAAGAAAATCGAGTCCTAGATTCTGGAAAAGCAGATTAAGACCGGTCGTCCTGCTTCCCGTTGCTGGATTCATCAGCCAGGCCCAGACCACACCAGAAGCAATGAATGAAATAGACATGGGAAACAGAAAAATACTGCGAAACAGACTCTCACCCTTCAGTTTTTGATCCAGCAAAATTGCCAGCCCCAGACCCAGGAGCAGGCATCCCAGAATAAAGCCAACGGTAAACACAGCTGTATTGCGGACATCAATTAGAAAACGCTGGTCATTGAAGATCAGGTTCGTGTATTGCTGTAAGCCCACAAAAGTATAATCAGGATTCAGTCCTTTCCACTTGCTGAGCGATACCCGAACAGACCATGCAATAAAACCATAGACAAAAATCCCCACAGCCACAATAGACGGGAATAGGAGAGCAATCGATAGCAAGGTTTCATTCTCGAACATAGACACGATGATCATCACTCCCACATAGAAGACAAGCCCGCTGGTGAGGAGCGCGATGGATGTCAGATTGTTCCCGGCGATTTCCAGTTCTGTGTTCGAAAGAAGGCGAATAGAAAGTATCCCTGCGAGCATGAGCAGGATTGCCAATATAAGTTGTGGTCTGCGCAGAGAGAAACTTCGAGTCATCATCGACTACCTCTTTGTCGTTCGGAATATACACTATGATACGTTATTTTAATCAAACTGGATAATTAACAATGGGCGGCTCGATACCGAGCCGCCCATTGTTAATTTACAAATGATCTAGCCTATTGGCATACGCCGTCAGACGCGCACGCCTCCACTAGAGCGGTTTGGAAGCTGGCAACATCAGCCGGATTGGCGAGGAAGAGTCCCAGAGCGGTGTCGATCTCGCTCTTCCAGGCATCGTTGGCAACCACACCGTGGGTCAGGCTGCCTACGACAGTGTCCGTAGTCCAATCAGCGGCAGCGGATTGCAGATACTCATTGAACAGGGATTGGTCGCAGTCCGTGCGGGCGCAGATGGAACCTTTGACCGGGTTGAAGGCTTCCTGCCCCTCTTTTGAAGCGGCCACCGTCAACCAAGCATTGGTCGCTTCGGGGTTGGGCGCATTCGCGGGCAGCACGAAACTATCCGAGAGGAACACGAAGATCCCGTCGGTGCCTGGAACGGGAGCCCAGTCGAAATCCTCATGTGGTGTCAGTCCGAGACCATCGGGGGCAGGGTTTTCGAAGTAGCCGTCTGCCCAGTCACCCATGATGTTGAAGGCCGCGTCACCGTTCGTGACCAGTTGTGCCGCAGGCTGCCAGTCCGCCAATTGTGCGGCATCGGTGTTGGTATAGGAGAGCGCCTGGGAGAAGTTCTCCAGAGCCGCCGTCACTTCCGCGCTGCTCCAGTCCGCGCCTTCCGTCCAGAGAGCGTTCCAGCCTTCGGCACCCAGCGAACCAATCATGACGTTCTCCAGCAGATGCATCGCCGTCCACTGCGGTCCGAGGGCGAGGCACGTTCTGTCCGCGGCGATGAGGGTATTGCAGACCTCGAAGAATTCATCCCAGGTGGTGGGGACTTCTACGCCCGCTTCTTCCAAAACTGTCGGGTTGTACCACATCACGTTCGAGCGGTGGATGTTCACAGGCACCGAGTACGGGCTTCCATCCTGTGAGATCAGAGGCAGCAGGGTCTCTGGTAGAACATCCGCAAAGCCAGTCTCTGCAAAGAAATCATCCAGCGGAGCGACCTGACCGGCTGCCACATATGTACCGATGATTTCCTGCCCGGCATGCGCCTGCCATGAGTCAGGCGGGTCGTTAGCCTGTAGGCGCGTTGCAAGCACTGCGCGGGCATTCGTACCGGAACCGCCAGCCACCGCGGCGTTCACGAACTCAATATCCGGATATTGCTGCGCGAAGACTTCCGTCATAGCTGTCAAGCCAGCTGCCTCACCACCACCGACCCACCATGAGAAAATCTCCACCTGACCAGAAGCTGGTGCTTCGGTCGCCGGGGCCTCCGTGGCGGGCGCCTCGGTCGGCGCCTCCGTGGGTGCTTCCGTCATGGGAGCCTCGGTCGCCGGGGCTTCTGTGGCAGGCGCCTCGGTCGGCGCTTCCGTAGGAGCCGGACCGCAAGCCGAAAGAACGAGAGTAGTTGCCATCAGGACAGCCAGCAGACTGTACAACATTTTTTTAGACATCTTTTCTTCTCCTTGTTGTGTTTCAAATTCGTAGAAACAAACTGCCGCATTCACATATGAACGTATACATCACCTCCTTTCGCAAAGCGGTTTTCAATAAGGTAACACCAGATAGTCACGAAAACGGAAATGTTTCACCCGAGAGAAAGAGCGAGTTCACGTGCGAGTGACTGGATGGACTATGCATAATCCTTTGCCAGCTAAATTGAAATCGTAGAGGGAGTAATGTGCTCGCAAATTGAGAGACCAGCGTTGATGTCGGCGGTTAACACTGGCGGCTACTTGTCGAACAAAAATTAATTATATGACGAATGTAAGCTTTGTCAATGTAATCGTTACAAAATGCACAGAAGGTTCATTCAGCTGACTTCTTCCTGCGGCACGAGACCGAAGAGGCGCTCAGATAGCGAACAGGAAGACGAGGTCGTTGACATTCGTTCCGGTGGGACCCGGTTTGAGCAAGTCACCGAGCGCCTCGAAAAAAGGATACGCATCGTTCCGCGACAATGAGGCTTCCGCGTCCAAACCGAGCTCCTCCGCCCTCGAAGCTGACTCCCCGGTCACGACCGCGCCTGCCGCGTCTGTAGGACCGTCATCGCCGTCAGTCCCCAGGGCGATCAGCATTACGTTTTTCAAGCCTCTTAGTTCTTCCACGGCACTCAAAGCCAATTCCTGATTTCTTC
>JAICRQ010000327.1 GCA_025966435.1 Anaerolineales bacterium
CCTCATTCAAAGTCTGGCATTCTGGCTGGGGATCATGTCCAATTTCTCGGCGCTGGCTTTGAATGCCATGCTGACGTTTGGTATCTATCCTATTACACTCTTCGATAACTATGCCAAGTTGATCCTCTTTACGCTCATCCCTGCTGCATTGATGGGCGCTGTCCCGGCGGAGTTTATCCGCGCGTTCACATGGCAGAGTCTAGCGCAGTTGCTGGTCGGGGCGATCTTATTTCTTCTCATCGCAATATTTGTTTTCCGCCTGGGTTTGAGGCGTTATGAGTCAGGCAGCGCGATTCAAGTGGAAGTGTAAGTCGGATTGGCAACACCGCACTCCCTGGCACCGCCCGCCAAGGCAGGTGTGCGTACGGTGCAAGTGTCCGACCTACATGCATTTCTGGTATAATTTTTGCTCGTGACTGGTCCTGCTCTACGGTTCTGCCCGCAAAACCAGCGGGCTGGACTGTGTGCATGGAGACCTGCATAGATTATAGAAAGGAAAGCATACGTCATGCCGCTCGCGAAAGAAATTAAGACTAAATTGATCACAGACTATCATCGCCATGATGCGGATACCGGCTCTCCGGAAGTGCAAATTGCCATCCTGACCGGGCGCATCCTGCAGTTGACCGACCATCTTCGGATCAACAAAAAAGATGAGTCTTGCCGGCGCGGATTGCTCAAGTTAGTTGGGCAGCGCCGCCGCATGTTGGCTTATTTACGCAAGGCAGACTACCCGCGTTACCTGGGAGTCACCGAAAGCCTTAACCTGCGCCATAAGTAGTAAGATGGGACCCTGGAGGTTTGCGAAGCAGACCTTCGGGGTTTTTTTAACAAACGCAACCGCTGTCAGGAATTGAATAGCGCAGACAAGGTAGTGACGATTTTCCTGACACCGTCCTGACGGACGGTGTAATCGTCCTTCAAGCGGCTAAAGTCGCCACTACATTTGTAGCCGCTCTTCAGTCCCTGACCAGGCGGAATTTATATAAACGCTGACACATTCACCGGTATAAAACACAACTCAGGTCGCGCGGCTTGCCTGCGTCCGTTAGGCACCCCCGGCGTTCCGGATGAAGGTCAGGTTAGGAGAAAAAATGAAACCTGAAGCAAAACGTTATTCAGCCACAGTTGGCAGTCAAACTCTTACGTTTGAGACCGGCAAGCTGGCTGCCCAGGCGGGCGGGGCAGTGACCTTTGGTACCGAGGCTGCCATCGTCTTCGCAGCGGCCACAATGGGCGGTGTGCGCGAAGGTATCGATTTCTTCCCGCTGCAGGTGGAGTACGAAGAAAGAATGTCCGCCGGTGGGAAGATACCCGGCTCGTTCTTCCGGCGGGAAGGCCGCCCCGGCACAGACGCGATCCTCACGTCGCGGCTCACCGATCGTCCGCTGCGCCCGTTGTTCCAGCACGGGATGCGCAACGAAGTGCAAGTGATCATGTTTTCGCTTTCGGCAGACGGCGTCAACCCGTTGGATATCTTCGCCATTAACGCGGCGTCTGCAGCAATCATGATCTCGGATATTCCGTGGGACGGTCCGGTAGGCGCGGTGCGCGTGGGACGCGTCAACGGCGAGTTCGTCATCAACCCGACCTTTGCCGAAATCGAAACATCAGACCTCGACCTGCGCATTGCCGGGACGCGCGAAGCCATTCTGATGGTCGAATGCGGCGCGAACGAGATTCCTGAAGATGTGATGGTCGCGGCACTGGAACTCGGACACAAATCCATCCAGCCGCTGATCGATCTTCAATATCAGATGCAGTCAGAAGTCGGCAAGCCGAAACGAGAGGTAACACTGGCTCTCCCAGATGACGATTTGCAAAAGAAAGTCTTCGAGCGCGTACGTGAATCGATGACGGAACTGCTCGACAAGCCGTTGACCAAAAACGAATTCTACACAGGGATGACGACGCTAAAAGATCAGGTGGTCGAGGAGCTATGCAACGTGCCCAACCCCGAGAGGGAGTCAGTTGCTGAGGTTCTTACGCCTGTCATGGATGCATTGACGGATCGACCGTCGCTTTCCGCCGTTCGAGAGGCATTCGACCAGGCGGAACAACAGATCGTGCGCGAACGGATTTTGAGCCAGGGCAAACGCCCCGATGGACGTACCCCCACCGACATCCGCCCGATCTGGTGCGAGGTGGGTGTGTCGCCGCGCGCGCATGGCTCAGGCATCTTTACCCGCGGCGAGACGCAGATCCTCTCCTTCGCGACGCTGGGCACGCTCGGCGAGTCGCAGGAGCTGGACACGCTCAGCCCCACAGACACCAAACGTTACATGCACCATTACAACTTCCCGCCCTACTCCACGGGTGAGGTAAAGCCTCTTCGTGGGCAGAGCCGGCGCGAGGTGGGGCATGGCGCGCTGGCAGAGCGCGCCCTCGAACCGATCATCCCGGCGGAGGAATCCTTCCCCTACACGATTCGCGTGGTCTCCGAGGCGCTGGCTTCCAACGGGTCTACGTCGATGGGGTCGGTCTGTGGCTCGACTCTGGCGCTGATGGATGCCGGTGTGCCGATCAAGGCTCCCGTCTCCGGCGTGGCAATGGGGCTTGTAACTGACGATTCAGGGCGCTATCAGATCCTCACCGACATCCAGGGCGTGGAAGACCACCTCGGCGATATGGACTTCAAAGTGGCAGGGACGGCAGCAGGCATTACCGCCCTGCAAATGGACATCAAGATCAGCGGATTGAGCACGCAAATGATGAAGGAAGCACTGGAACAGGCGCGAACAGCGCGGATGTTCATCATGGAGAAGATGCTAGCTGTGCTGGCGGAGCCGCGCACAGAACTGAAGCCTCACGCCCCTCGCATCATTACCGTAAAGATCCCCATCGACAAGATCGGCGCATTGATCGGGCCGGGCGGTAAGAATATCCGCTCGCTGCAGGAAGAGACCGGCACGAAGATCGACATCGAGGAAGACGGCACCGTGTACATTGCCTCGACTGACGGCGTGGGCGCGAAGATCGCGCAGGAACGCGTGGAGGCACTCGGTGACAGCGCGGTGGTCGGAAATATCTATACCGGCAAAGTCGTGCGCATCGCAGACTTCGGCGCGTTCGTAGAGATTTTGCCTGGCGTTGATGGACTCGTCCATATTTCGCAGTTGGACAGTGAGCGAGTTAATCGAGTGGAAGACGTTGTTAATATGGGCGATGAGATCACGGTAATGGTGACCGACATCGATCCGCAGGGAAAGATTCGGCTTTCGCGCCAGGCAGTGCTCGAGGGCTGGACTGCGGAAGAGGCGCGCGAGAAAGACCAGCGCAAACCCGGCGGGGGGCGTCCCGGTGGTGGAGGTGGAGGCGACCGCGGGCGGGGTGGGGACCGCGACCGACGCGGCGGAGGTGACCGTGGACGCGGTGGAGATCGCGATCGAAGGTAAACAGTTATACAAGAAATAAGCACCGATGATTCGTCCCATTTGCAGTGTGCAGGTGGGGCGAAATTTATTTTTGAGACAACCTCAAGAATCATCGCCACCTCATCCAACAAAAAGCGGTAAGCGGATGCCTGATTTTGGCGGCGCGCTTGTCTGTTCGAATTACCTTCTGATAACAATTGATAGGTGGTTACCAGGGTTCTATGTCGATCAGTTTCAAAGTCGAAATTTGCGCAAGCATCATAAATAAATAGCAGTTAGTAATTGTTAATGTGCTGGTATATGTAACGGATGGAGTGACGCACTCGGTCCGTTTTTGATTCGCGTTGACCCGCGTTTTATCTCTGTGTCAGAGAACCCGTGTCACAAGGAACTCTTCCCTCGTTAATCTATATACAAACTGATTAAGGAGTAGTAGGAATGGATTCGATCGACAGAAATCAGCCGGAAGATAATTACGAAGACTTGCAGGGGCAGGATGCGGTCAAAAAGATCAAAGAAATGGTGGAACAAGCCGAGAATTGCTTCTTTTGCTCCGCCGTCGCCATAGGCGAATCACATGGGGACCGCCCAATGAACATTCGAGAGGTGGATGAAGAGGGAAACCTTTGGTTCCTGAGCGCAAGTGATAGCCGCAAGAACCAAGAGCTGAGCCTCGATCCGTCGGTGAAGCTGTACTTTCAGGGATCCAGGCACTCTGATTTTATGCAGCTGAACGGACGGGCAACCATCTCGCGGGATGCGGAAAGGATAAAAGAGCTGTGGTCGCCCGTGGCGCAGGTCTGGTTTACCGAAGGTATGGATGATCCACGCATCACCGTCATTAAGGTCACACCTACAGAGGGATACTACTGGGACACCAAACACGGGAATGCGGTAGCGGGTGTCAAGATGCTTATTGGTACGGTGCTTCGGAAGACGATGGACGATTCGGTCCAGGGAACCCTGAATGTTTGAACACTTGATCAGTTGCACACGTGCAGGATGGAGATTCGTATGAGTAACAACCCTAAAGAACAAGATCCACAGGAAGCAGGCCCTAAACCGCCATTTCCTGAGCAGGAACAGGAGCCTGTAGGCGTGGAATCAGAGATGGAGCCGCAGCCAGATTATGGCGAGGAGTCCTACCGCGGCA
>JAICRQ010000375.1 GCA_025966435.1 Anaerolineales bacterium
ATCAAGGTTGGCGATGAAGTCATCGGTAACCGCACGCGCGTCAAGATCGTCAAGAACAAGGTGGCTCCGCCTTTCCGCACTGCGGAATTCGATATCATGTTCAACGAAGGCATTTCGAAATCTGGTGACGTGCTCGACCTTGCAACCAAGTTCGAAGTCGTTCAGAAGCGCGGTGCGTTCTTCTCGTATGGCGATATCCGTCTCGGTCAGGGACGCGAGAACGCCAAGGATTTCCTGCGCCAGAACCCTGATCTGATGGGCGAGATCGAAGTTGTCATCCGGCAGAAAGCCCTGAGCGGTGAGATCGCTCTCCCTCTCGATATGGGAGCGGAAGCAGATAGTGGTGGCGGAGTCTCCGCCATCGAAGAAGAAGTATAAATCAGAAGCCCTTTGGGCGACCCAATGGGTCGCCCTTTTTTTATGAAGACGATCCATATTCACTACTCACTTGTCATCGTTCTGACTCTCGTCTTCCTTTCTGCCTGCTCCCCCGCCTCCACACCGACACCATTCCGCCCACCGACAGCTCAGGCACCGCTCATCGAACCGACATTTATCATTCAGCCAACGCAGGAAGTCCTGGTGATCGAATCTACTCCCCTGCCGACAATTTTCCCTACGACCAACCCCGCAGACTGCGTCAACGATCTGACCTTTCTTGAAGACCTTACCATTCCAGACAACATGTTTTCTACGTTCGGGCTGGCGCTCGACAAGCAATGGCTGGTGGAAAACAGCGGCACCTGTCACTGGAATTCTGCATACCGGCTTAGAAACATCGGCGGAGCCGCGCTAGGCGCCCCCGAAGAGATTGCCCTCTATCCAGCGCGCGCTGGAACGCAGGCAACATTGCGCGTCCTGTTCACCGCGCCTTTTGCAGAAGGCGTGTATGAAAGCGCCTGGCAGGCGATCGACGCGAATGGAAATCCGTTTGGCGACCCCATCTATATACGGGTTGCTGTTCAGTAAACTTGCAAAGCTATTTTGCTGGCGAACATTCCAAAATTTGGAGCAGCGCATGTTCCTTCGGAGGTACCATGTCTCCCCAAACTGATTTTCCCCTTATCTTTGAACAGTTGAAAGACATCCTTAAGCCTTATGCTGGCGATCTGACCGTCAAAACAGACACGGCAGACACCTACTATCTCGATGGTCCGTACAGCGAGAAGTGGAAGAAGGAATTGTTCTTCGGCTCCGCGCAGATCAAGAAGAATTATGTCTCTTTTTATTTTATGCCTGTTTATATGTATCCGGAACTTTTGAATGACATTTCGCCCGAACTCAAAAAGCACATGCAGGGAAAATCCTGCTTTAACTTCAAAAAAGTGGAACCTGCCCTGTTCGAGGAGCTCGCAGCGTTGACGCGCGAAGGCGCGGAAAAATTCAAAAAGGAGAATGCAGCATGAACGGACAAGAGGTGACTTTCGATGTAAATGGAAAATCCGCAAATGGATATCTGGCTTTACCATCTCAGCCTGATTCTCCGGGCATCATCGTGCTCCACGCCTGGTGGGGGTTGAATCAGTTCTTCAAGAATCTCTGTGAAAGGCTGGCAGGCGAGGGCTTCGTGACGTTTGCGCCAGACCTGAACGAAGGCAGGGTTGCCAAAACCATTGACGAAGCGAAAGAGATCATGTCCGGCCTGGATGGGCAGCGAAAATATGATGTCGCCATGGCAGCGGTAGATTTTTTGCGTAGCCGGCCAGAGGTCCGGAACGAACCGTTCTCACTGATCGGATTCTCCATGGGCGCGGCGTGGTCGCTGGCGCTGGCAAGTGAGCGCCCCGAAGACGTCCAAAAAGCTGTTTTGTTTTACGGAGCAGGCGAGGGTGATTTTGCAAAGATCAAAGCAGAAGTCCTGGGTCATTTCTCGGACGCAGATGAATGGGAAGATATCGATTACGTGCGCTCGATGGAAAACGACCTGCGCAATGCAGGTGTGAAAACGAATTTTCACATTTACTCTCAGCTGCCCCACTGGTTCTTTGAAGACGATCGCCCCGAATACAACCCGCAGGCTGCCGAACTGGCATGGTCACGCACGCTGGAATTTTTACGCAAATAAAGAACGAAGGCGAGATCATGATCTCGCCTTATTGTTTTTAGACAATCGCCCGTTGCAGTAAATCTACAGCTTGTTCTTCCACTGTTTTGATTTTCAAAAGAATATCTCGCAAGTTTGTGCGCAGGTCAGCAGCTTGATCGTGTGACAAGGGAAACTCGTTCTCAGATTGTGATAGCAATTCATTCAATCTGGAATTGATTTGTTGAATTTCTGGAAGGACGGTTTCGCCTTTGTTGATGAACAAATCATGCTTCTTCTGAATCAACTTCTTGCTCTCAGCAAGAAGCGGGACATCATCCGGGAGCAACGCATCGGCAAAGGCAAGCCATAACGTATGACTCTCACGAAACTTCTCCGCTGCCTCTTTGAGCGCCGGTCGTTTCAGGATTTGGACAGCTTCGAGCAGGAAGTCCGCGTACAAACCACGTTCTGCGCCGTCCGCGGAACCCCAAGTGTTGATCCAGTGGTAGGCTCCGGGCTGGACCGGTGAACCTGCCAGCGCGTGATACATACGGACCCCGGGCGCAAAGAACCGTTCCCAGCTTTGCTTATTACGCTTGTTGACCAGCATCTCAGCCAGTTTTTCATAGGCGGCGAAACCAAAGTTGTCGCGCGCCCCCCGCGGAGGTTCTTCGGTAAATAGGCTGATCGCCTGGCAAATGCCCTTATGGACCGCGCTCGCCAGCTTCGTCGTTTGAGGTGCGTCCAGCGTCACCAAGCGGTATTTATCATCCTTCACACGCCCGCGTGCTTTTGTCAGATCTGCCATAGAGACGTGAATGGGCTGGCTCGACCGGTCCGCGAGGACAACGGTTTTGCCATCCGACTCGAGAGCAACAATGGGCATCATGCCCCACATCGGCTCATCGGCGGGGAGGCAGTTGTACGGCAGGCTGAACTGATCTGCCCAGAGGATGGGATACAGCCCACTTTCCAGCGTGTTCATCAAATTCTCTTCAGCCGTCTCTGCCTTGTTCGTCTGCTGAATATCCTGTGCAATGCCCAATCGCTCGAGGATAGTTTGAAATGGACTGAACGTATTCCGGGTCAGGAGAGCGACATGGGGAAGATATCCCTTGTATTCGAACGTGAAATAGCCAAACGCGATCCCGCCGCTGACGCCGAGCAGCAGCGCCTCTGAATACGGTTTGCCTGTGTGCGGCGCCCTGACGCCCTGTAGCGCCAGCGCGTTATGAATACTACCGGTCTCCGAGTGTCTGCCGTTAAGTTGAGTCTTTGTTTTCATAGTTGCCTCCAATCTGAACTTCAGGCATTATATGCAGTCATGTACAGAGAAACAGAAATTAGCGACATACTTTGCACTTTTTAATTTCCTATACAGAACAGAAGAGCAACGTATAGCGTAACGACAATTGCTCTCTGCGTCGGGGACGGCGGCTTTAGCTTAGATTTTATTTCCTGATAGAATAGATATTCTTTACAAGAAAGGTAAAGAACCTCCAAACGCAATGTATCCTAACTTTCGCCTCTTCTGGCGCACCACCTACCGGTCCTTTTTCCAGTCAAAACACACCCCCGCCCGCCTGACACGAAAGCGTATTATTTTCCTCCTGCTGTTTTACACAGTTTGGCCCATTGGGCAGCTCATCCATTGGTTCTGCTTTTTTCTGGATGACATCCTTTTCCCCGGGCATAAAACACAAAAGGTTGAAAAACCGCTCTTCATCCTGGGGAACTTGCGCAGCGGCTCCACCTTTCTGCACCGTCTGCTCTCTCGCGACTCGGAGACGTTTACCAGCCTGACGACCTGGGATATTTATCTCACACCGTCGGTGACGCAAAAGAAGATCACACAATTCGTTTCCCGAGTCGACAATAGACTAGGTGGGCATTTACATCGTCTGCTCCACGAAATCGACCAGCGCACGCTCGGGCGAATCAAGATTCATCGCATCTCATTTTTTCAGCCCGAAGAAGATGAAAATATTCTCTTGCATCTTTGGGACTCGTTATGGGTCAGCTTTCTCTTTCCCTTTCTGGATGAATTTCCGAAGTACCAGCACTTCGAC
>JAICRQ010000141.1 GCA_025966435.1 Anaerolineales bacterium
AACAGCTTGCGATCAACATTGCTCTTCCGATCTCGCTCATGATTATGCTGCTGGGGCTGGTTGCGCTGATCTCACTGCGGGTGAACTTACGCTCGGTCACGGGGTCGCTGCAAAGCCTGGCGGCGGAAACAAAATATCTTGCCACGGGGCAGCTGGACCGTCCCTTACGCATCGAGGGCGAAGATGAAGTCAGTGAGCTGCGCCGCGCCTTCGAGCAGATGCG
Source organism: Anaerolineales bacterium (assembly GCA_025966435.1). Lineage (GTDB taxonomy): Bacteria > Chloroflexota > Anaerolineae > Anaerolineales > Villigracilaceae > Defluviilinea. Next base: position 224 of record JAICRQ010000141.1, read on the forward strand.
TGTCAGCTTGCAGGCGCGCTTACAGGATCTGAATCGTCTGCTCGTAGCCAGCCAGGGAGTGGCATCGAGCCTCACGCTGGCAGAAGCATTGCAGCCTGTGCTAGAGGCGGTTGTGGCAAACGGAGCGAGTTCGGCGCGCATTATCCTCCTGCGTGAGATGCTGCCCACGCCTGTGGAAACGCCCGTCCGTTTTGCAGATGGCATTGAGCAGGATGTGTACATGCATCTGGACCAGCAAATCCTTGCCCTCACCGAGGACCAGGAGCGGGTCGTGATGGCGACCGTCTCCCGAAACCGCGGCTTGGTGCTGGACTCTAACCTGCCCTACCCAGAATCTCTGATCGCTCTGGCATTACGGCACGAGAATCGTTATTACGGTGTGCTCTGGGCGGCTTATAACAAACAACGCGCCTTCTCCGATGCGGACCTGCGTTTCATCAGCACCCTTGCCAGCCAGGCATCGCTGGCTGTGGCGAACATCCGTCTGTTCCTGACTGTGGAATTGAGCCGCCGTCAGTTGGAAGCGATTCTCAACTCCACACCGGACCCTGTGCTGGTGACCGATGCTTCGAACCGGCTGATCCTGGCGAACCCCGCGGCGGGACACGTGTTCGGTGTCACCATCCGGCGCGGGGAACGGCCTGATTTTGAAAAAACAATTCACAACGATGGATTGAGAGAGCTGCTCCAGGCATCCGTTACAGAGCGTCATTCTGCAGAAATCACCATGCCGGATGGAAAGACCTACCTCGCCATGGCATCCCCTATGATCGCCGAAGGCAAGACAGTTGGGCGAGTCTGCATTCTGCGCGATGTGACCCAGCTCAAAGAGATCGATACATTGAAGTCTGATTTTGTCTCTACGGTGAGTCATGATCTGCGTTCGCCGCTGACCCTGATGCGCGGCTACGCTACTATGCTCGAGATGGCTGGCGATCTGAACGAACAGCAAAAGAATTACGCGCGCATGATCGTGCAGGGGGTGGACAACATGGCGAAGCTCGTCAATAACCTGCTCGATCTCGGTCGGATTGAGTTTGGTGTGGGCTTGCAGGTGGATAATATCCCCGTGCTGGATATTCTCGAGCGTGTTACAGGCTCCTTGCAAATGCAGGCAAAGCAGAAACACATTGCACTGGGCGTGGAGATCCCAAAAGATTTGCCTCATGCGATTGAGGCGGATGGAGCACTCCTGCATCAGGCATTGTATAACCTCGTGGAGAATGCGCTCAAATATACCCCTCAGGAGGGTGAGGTGACGATCCGGCTTCAGACTACTCCCTCCGAGCTGACCTTTGCCGTACAGGACAGTGGCATTGGGATCCCAAAGAAGGACCTGCCGCGGTTGTTCGAAAAGTTCTATCGCGGCACAAACCGCGAAGCGCTGTCACAGCGCGGGACGGGGCTTGGGCTTGCGATCGTTAAATCCATCGCCGAGCGTCACGGCGGAAACGCATGGGTGGAAAGTGAGCTGGGCAAGGGTAGCACCTTCTACTTACAAATCCCCCTGATGCAGACAAAGGTAGCGCAGCGGGTTCCCTAAGCAGGATTATTCGCGCCAATCACGCGCAATGGGAGAGTTGTAGGTCGTTAAGGATTACCGTCTTCGCCGTCCACATGGTACGGCACACTGGTGATAATGATGCCTCGCTGGTTCATGAGATGAGTGCGCAGCAGATCAGCCGTATTCGTATGCAACACACCACTCACGGAGTTATTGGAAACAAACTTGGGAACCACAATGGTAATCGTTTCGCCAGGCTGGCGCTGTTGTGCGATATCTGCAATATAGGCAAGCAGAGGCTCAATGAATAGGCGATACGGCGAATCCAGCATGACGAGTCGCACACCTTCCCCCCATTTTTTCCACTTTTGGCGAACCTTGTCTGCCTCCGCCGGCTCGATCGTGACGTGGACCGCCGTTATATCATCCGACAAGATACGGGCATAGCGAAGTGCAGCCAGTGTCCCCTGATGGACACCACTCACCGGCATGATCACCCGATGGCGAGTCACCTGTGGCGGAATGACACCAAAGTTTTCAAGCGAAAGTGTTTTGGCAAGGTTACGATAGTGTTGGTAAATGAACCAGAAAACCATAACGAGGGCAGGAATCAGAATCAAAACCACCCATGCGCCATCTAAAAACTTCGTCACAGCAAAAACCATCATGACGACGGCCGTGCATAGCGCCCCAAACCCATTGATGAACATTTTGAGCCGCCAGTCTTTCACAAAATGCAGAGTCGAACCACGTTCTACCTTTTCTTCACCCGGCTTCAGTTTACCAATCTTATGCCATCGAAGCGCCATTCCCGCTTGTGAAAGCGTAAAGGAGAGAAATACACCGATCGCATACAACGGAATCAAGCGGGTTACACTTGCCTGGAAGATTACAAGGATCAAAGAAGCAATCACTGCCAGCACTACGATACCCCTGGAATAAACAAGACGACTGCCTCGAAAGGTAAGCTGGCGAGGTAAAAAACCATCGTTCGCAACCAGAGCGCTTAAGCGTGGAAAGTCTGCAAAAGCGGTATTGGCAGCCATAATGAGAATGGTAGTGGTTGCACCAATTAACATGAGATAGAAAGTGCCGCGTCCGGCAAAAACTGTTCGCGCTAATTGTGAAATCACCGTTTCACTTTCGGAGGGCACTGCACTAATTTCTTTTGCCAGATAGGAAATCCCAAGAAAAAGTGAGCCGAGAATAAGGGACATCCAGATTAAAGTAATGCCAGCATTTTTGCTGCGCGGTTCTTTGAATGCGGTAATCCCATTGGAGATCGCTTCCACACCCGTGAGCGCCGTCGTGCCACTTGCAAAAGCATGGAGGATCAGGAAGGGTGTAATAGCAGAAATACCATGTAGTATCTCCAGTTCCGGCGGATCAACGACTGTTCCAAGAGTGCCAGTCACAAACAAGCGAAAAAGGCCAGTTCCCACGGCGATGAACATCAATGCGACGAAAAAATAGGTGGGAATAGCAAATGCCGTGCCTGATTCTTTTACGCCACGTAGATTCATCAACATGATAAACAGGATGAAAATAACAGAGAGCACCACACGATAATCGTAAAGAAAAGGAAAGGCGGAAGTGATCTGCGCCACACCAGCGGCAATGGAAACGGATACAGTGAGAATGTAGTCGGTGAGAAGTGCCGCTCCGGCAACAAGAGCTGGAAGTTTGCCAAGGTTATCGCGCGCTACGATATAGGCACCCCCGCCGTCCGGATAGGCATGGATTGTTTGCTCATACGAAATGGTGACGATTCCCAGCAAAATAACGATCGCCATCGCGATAGGGAATACATAACCAAAAGCAATCGTCCCTGCCGCGGCAAGGATGACAAGTATTTCCTGGGTAGCATATGCCGTGGAAGAAAGGGCATCCGAGGCAAAAACGGCCAGCCCGACTGACTTGCCTATAGTTTGATGCGGCGCATCCGCAGTCGATAAGGGTCGACCGATGAACCAGGACCGCAGGGTACGCGGTGGTTGATAGTCCGTGGCTCGTTCAATCACGGCAGTTTGTGAGTTATCTTCGTACTTAATCATAGTTCCTGAGTCAATAGGTTAGGGGTGGTGGAATGAAGGCGAAGGGAATCAGCGGAACAGGTTGTTCCAGGCACGGAGCAGCCAAAACTCCGCAAAGACAGAGATGAGCAAGAGGGTTGTCTGTGACCAGTCGCGCGGCAAAGACATCAGGCGGGTTTGCAGCAAGAAGGCGCCCGCGATGAGCCCAATCAGACCGGCCCACAGCAAAAGTCCTGAGAGTAGGTTTCGTGTCGATAAGCGTTGTGGGTGAAGGTCAGAAAGGATGAATACCGGCGCATCGAAGTGTGCTTCGAGGACTTGTTGTAACGTTTTGTGCAACAGCCCATCCCGTTGCTCTGCAAAACAGACGAGGAGATCGCCCGGTTGATAACTTCTCTGCACTGCATCCATCCAGCTTGTTCCAAATTCGATCCTCGCTTCTGCAGTTGTACTGCCATCACTTAACAAGGCAGACATGGCGATCAGTTGTCTTCTAAGACTGAACTCCTGAGTCCTATCTTTGCTTAGCCCCAGGAGTTGAACGCGTCTGTCGGTGGCCGTTGCCAACTGCCAGATTCGCGGGATCGCAGACCCGTAGTCTGCATCGGCGGGGACGAGGACCAGTAAACGACCCGTGGAGGGGGGACTGGTCTTAAAAAGAGTTGAGGCATCGATCGGGGGAGTAGTACTCGTTCCCAAAGACGATACTGGATAGGTAGGGTTATTTCTGTTCATTTCACTTTTCCATATATAGATATCCTAACAACCCGGCATAAAATGGTGACAAAGGAATCGACCAACTCTATAAAGAAAAAATAAAAATGCCCCAGTTTGGGGCATTTGCGAAAAAGTCATGGTTAGTTCAGTGATGAACGTTATGTCGATCTGGATAAACTACTCATCAGCGATAAAGCGATAGCCAATCCCAGGCTCGGTAAGAATGTATTGTGGACGTTCCGGATCGGCTTCGAGTTTCTTGCGGAGCTGGCGGATGTACACGCGCAAATACTCCGTATGATCGGCATCGGCTTCTCCCCATACCCGTGTGAGAATACCTTGATGCGTCAGCACGCGTCCATGATTGGCGGCGAGATAGGCCAACAGTTTGTATTCCGTGCCGGTAAGTTTGACATCTTCTTCCCCCCGCTTCACGGTGTGCCAGGCGAGATCGATCGTGAGAGGCCCGGCTTTCACAACTTTGCTCTGCGTGCCTTGTGTACGAGCAGAGTGACGCAACGCCACGCGCACCCGCGCCAGCAGCTCTTCGATCCCAAATGGTTTCGTAAGGTAATCATCCGCGCCTCGATCCAACGCGGCGACTTTGTCCCGTTCGCTATCGCGTACCGAAAGAACGATGATGGGAATCTGCGTCCATTCGCGCAGGCGTGTGCAGACTTCCACGCCATCCAGATCCGGCAAACCTAAATCGAGAATGATAAGATCCGGCTCATTCGCAGCAGCCAAAGCTAAACCCTCTTCCCCTCGATTGGCAACCGTGACTCTGAATTGTTTTTCCGTGAGAATGGTTCGCATCGCGCGCAGGATTTGCGGCTCATCGTCAATCACGAGGATATGCGGCGCGTTGCTCATTCTGGTTCGATTGAGAATTGAGGAGGTGATGCGCCATCCCAGGTAAGAGGGACCGTGAAATTGAACGCCAGCCCATCTGGAACGTTTTCGGCCCAGATCCGTCCGCCGTGGGCTTCGATAATCCCTTTACAAATGGAGAGTCCTAGCCCGGTGCCGGTCACCCGGTCCGCGGCGGTGACGCGGTAGAATTTATCAAAGATGCGCTCCAGATGTTCCGAGGGGACTTGCGGACCTTGATTACTTACCTGCACATGAACGGATTCAGCTTCCACACGGGCGCGAATACAAACGACTGTATCGGTAGGAGCATATTTCAGGCTGTTGCTAATCAAATTCGTGAAAACTTGTTCCATTTGTACGTAATCGACTGGCACCAGCGGCAGGCTTTCCGGCACGTCGAATTCGAGTTGGTGTGTTGTCGAAAGGTTTTTCATACGTGCCAGCACACCTCCGACGATCTCAGACAAAATATTCCACTCGCGTTTCGGTTTCAACGCGCCCGATTCAATCCTCGACATATCGAGCAAATTTCCAACCAGCATGTTAAGGTGGTCGGCTTCATCGTCAATCGCTGCGATCAAGTCGTCACGCGCGGGGGAATCCCAACTCACCTCCTTCTCGCGCAAACTGGATGCGGCAGCCTTGATGGTGGAAAGAGGTGTGCGTAATTCATGGGAGACGGAAGATAAAAGAGCAGATTTCAACTGATCGCTCTCCTCCAATACCCGTGCACGGGATTCTGCTTGCGCCAGCCAGGCGCGTTCCAGAGCTAGGGCACCCTGGCTGGCGAAGGTTTGGAAGAGCTGCCTCTCACTCGACGAGATGGCGGGCGCAGCTCTCCAAAGCCGAATCTCTCCGAGAACTCCGCGTGCTGCCTGGATCGGAACGATCAATTCCGGTGGACGAGTTGGTTTGCTGGTTTCAGGTAATCGGTAGGCAAAGGAATGTGCACCTGTACCGGTGAGTTCCACGCATTCGCTTTCTGCAACCGCGTGGATTTGTTTGGCAAGAATTTGTGCAATTGCCTGGTCGTGATTTAAGCCTGTCAGTGCAGTACTAAGCTCATAAAGCCGGGTTGCTTCGCGTTCCCGGGCGGTCGCCGCGGCAAGACCTGCCTGAGCCCGCCCCATCAACTGGCTGATCACGACAGCCACCATAAGAAAGACGGCCAGAATAACAATGTCTGCAGGACGATGAACCACAAAGGTGTAATGCGGTTCGATGAAAAAATAGTTTAGCGTGAGAAAGGTAATGAGTGCACTGGTAATGCCAGGTCCGAGGCCCCATAAAGCGGTAATGATCCCAAGAGGCACCAGATAGAGCAAGGCGATCAAGGTGGTATCAAGAATGTTACGTAGTGTGAAGAATACCGCCGTGACAGAAGCGATCAGGATGAAAGCAAGCAGATATTGCCAGAAGTGTGAAAGAAAAGAAGAACTCTGCATGTTCGCGGAGTTCATTATACCGTTTTGAAAGTTCTTGCACTAACCTATAAAAACCTAAAGATATATATCAAATTTTGCAACGAGTTTACGAGAACTTCGTTATATAAACTAGAAAAGACAGTTGTCGAATGAGTTCCAGCACGGCGTTAGAGCAAAATCCTCTCTTTTTTTTGCGCAATTTGATCTTCGCAAAAGAGAATCGATTTGGCTTATAATACAGACTCGCAATCATAAGGATTTATTTCCAATTCCATGATCGACCCTACAGACAATCAGGACACGTCTTTAATACATCGCACGGCAGAGATTAAGCCCTCTCGAAATATCAGCCAATATCTGATCGGTCGTCCGCTTCCCACAGCGGATGCCGCGCATGAAACCATCGGCAAGGGAGTTGGTCTGGCAGTCTTTGCCTCCGATGCGTTATCCTCCACTGCCTACGCCACGCAGGAAATGCTTGTCATCCTCGCCGCGGCAGGGACGATTGCTTTTGGCTACGTCTTCCCCATCTCCATCGTTATTGTAGGTCTGCTTTTTATTGTGGTGGTTTCCTACCAACAGATTATCTATGCCTATCCGGGCGGCGGCGGGGCTTATATCGTGGCATACGATAACCTCGGCAGGTTCCCTGCATTGGCTGCTGCCTCGGTCCTGTTAATGGATTACGTCCTGGGGGTATCTGTGTCCACCTCCTCCGGTGTGGCGCAGATCGTTTCTGCTTTCCCTCAGCTATACGATTATCGTGTTGCTCTTTGCGTTGGATTCGTGGCTCTGATCACGATCATCAATTTACGAGGCGTACGTGAATCCGGCACGGCTTTTGCCATCCCTAGCTACTTCTTTATTGTCATCATGCTTATCACGATTGGAACAGGATTATTCCGCATGTTCACGGGTTCTCTGGGAACCGTTATCAATCCACCGGAGCTCGAACATGTTGGTGAGCAATTGTCCGGGATTACTTTATTCCTGATTCTGCATGCATTTTCCAGTGGAACCACGGCTCTTACAGGTGTGGAAGCAATTTCCAATGGTATTACTGCCTTCAGGGAACCCCGGAGTCGAAACGCTGCCATCACTCTGACCTGGCTGGCTTTGATTCTGGGTGTATTGTTTCTGGGAATTTCATTCATCGCTCGCGAAATTCAAGCCGTACCGTCAGAAAAAGAAACCGTCATTTCGCAGATGGCGCGAACCATCTATGATGGGCAGGGACTGTTTTATCTGCTTGCCATCGCCGGGACAACGTTTATTTTGATTCTTGCTGCTAACACTTCCTTTGCCGGCTTTCCA
>JAICRQ010000478.1 GCA_025966435.1 Anaerolineales bacterium
CTTACACTGATCCACACTGGTTGGCGGACCGACGAGGGTGCTCGATGTCAGACTGAGATTATCGATCACGAAGCCGTTCCCGGCGGTTGTCGGTGCGGCGGCGCCACCCGTTCGAAACAGGATCGAATCCACAGTGCGGGTGGGGTTTCCCTCACATTCGCGGAAGTAATCCTCCCAGCTCGTCCCGGTGTGCTTCAGCACGCCATCCACATAGACCTGGACGACATCATTTGCAGGTCCGTCCACAAACTGCATCGTGATCTTGATCGTGTGCGGGATCGTCCGGTCTAGCCCGGAGGCAACATTCGTAAGGATGAAGTTGGTGCCCGCGGTGCATCCCGTTTCGACGGCACCCGACTGGTAATCGTTAAAGTTGACATCGAGCCCGGAAGGCGTATCTGTCATCTGGACCCAGCTCATGCGGGCGCCGTCACCGCGATCGGGGCTGGCGACGACAGACAGTCCCGGCTGCTGTGCGCCGGGGACGGTCGAAGCAAAGTCCCATTGCGCGCTAAAGAAGTTTTGGCGCGTCCCTCCGGAGAGACCGCCATTCTGTGCCGTGGTTTCCCCAGCCTCGTCTGCCAGGGATTTCGAAAAGGTTTGATCGCCGAAACACCCGCTGGTCACAGCATTCGAAATCCTCAGGCTTTTCGTGCCGAACGAAGCATAGCCATACGTGTTGTTCACGACCGCATGGTCGTACATGGCGCAGCCCGAGCCTGCGGAGCCGGAGCTGCTCCAGCCGTCCTGCCCGTGCACAGTGCCGAGGGCATAACTCTCGAAGTCAATGGCAATGCTGGCTGCCAGCGCAGGTGCAGCAACGAGAGCCGTAATCCCGAGGACCGATAGAACAAACATGATACGGATTTTGTTTTTGGTCGAGTTCATGAATCATATCCTCCACTGGATAGCAAACGTAGGTCATTAAAGTTTGTTGCTTGATGGAAATGTTTGGAAGTGTGATGAAAGTATTGTTATGTCAGCGGCTGCCTCCATTCTTGACGTACCCTCCTGATACAAATCAGAAAGTGACCAATGCCATCCCCCGGACAAAGCATAGGCTGCCTCAACGGTCTGTGTTCAATTCGAAGACGCAAGTGCTTTCCACTGTTCCTCTCGATACCCCTGTCACATGATCTACATAGTAAACAGGCTCATCCCCTGAGTATTCACGAGCACATCAACTCTGCACGCTGGTCATTTATATTACCGCCTCTTTTTTTATTTTCCTGTACCTGCCTATAGTGTACAACGATTCACTCTCAAGTCAATAGCTGGTTTAGGCTATCAAGGATATTGGGACAGGTAGCGCAGCATCCGCGTGATAACGTCCCATCGCATGGGGATGCTGCGCCACGAAACCTTCCCTCGCAAGACGGGCTGGCTCAGCTCCCGCTGATAATATTCTTGAGGATATCGCCGCCCACACCTGCTGCGCCTCGCTGCTCTCCACCAGGTTGACTGAACGACATCCCGCGCTTGATGCGGTCCACGAGGCGAGAAAAGGGCAGGCTCTGCAAATAGACCTTGCCGGGACCGGTCATCTTGGCAAGGAATAACCCTTCGCCGCCGAAGAGGGCGTTCTTGAAACCACCCACGAACTGGATGTCATAATCGACCGTGGTGGCAAACGCGACAATACAGCCGGTATCCACGCGCAGGGTTTCGCCCGCCGCCAGATCCTTTTCGATGATCGTTCCGCCTGCGTGGACGAAGACCATGCCGTTGCCGGTGAGGCGCTGCAGGATGAAGCCTTCACCGCCGAAGAAGCCGGCGCCCAGGCGCTTCGTGAAGGCGATCTCGATCTCGGTGCCGCGCGCCGCGCACAGGAAGGAATCCTTCTGGCACAGCACCTGTCCGTTGAACTGGTCGAGGTCGAATGCCACGATCTTGCCGGGGTAGGGCGCGGCAAACGCCACACGCCGCTTGCGCTGATCGTTGTTCATGAAGGTAGTGATGAAGAAGCTTTCCCCGGTGACCATGCGTTTAAACCCGGAGAACAGCCCGCCTTCCATACCTGTCTGCATCTGGATACCGTCCTCCATGTACGTCATGGTGCCGGCTTCCGCGCGTACGCCCTCCCCCTGATCCAGCTCGACCTCCACCAACTGCAGGTCATCACCGTAGATCTTATAGTCAATTACGTCTGCCATTGTCCTACTCCTTAACTGTCTAATTGTGTAGTGGCGACTTCAGTCGCCTTCCACTTGAATTCAACGACTGGCCCGCAAGGGGCGCTGCGCAAATTCGTTACTACGCAAACAAATTTTTACTTTACCGATGGGCATAATATGCATACGAGGATTTTCAAATGGAGTTGCAGATTGTTATCTGTGATTTCAGCCTGCGTATAATGCTGACAACAGAAGGAGAATTAGGAGGAATTCAACGGCATTGAGCACAATCACCACGATGGACCATCCCACTTTCAATTCCTTTCGTTTCCAGCTCAGTGCGCCGAGGATGATCCCGATCAACGGCACTAGTAACAAAAGTACTCCAGCTAACTGTCGCATTCCCAGCGACATCTCGAACAGCGGCTCCTCTTGCTGCAAAAGAACCCTCGCCAAAAAACCGGACAGCAGAGCTAGAGTTAGTGACCATTGAAATAGAGGGTTTTTTACTCGGTTCATTTCTTCTCCGCGGAGTATGATCGGGGTAATTTTCGTTGCCGGTCACCGATTATTTCGATGGGACTCCACATCAAGCGACATAATATCCAGTGAGACCCCGCGCTCTCTGCGATGCTGAACTGTTGCGAAGCCGCGTTTGTGAAAAAAACCTTGGGCATGTGTCGTGTCTAAAATAATTTTCTGACAGCGTTCTCCATGGGCAATCTCAATAAACTTTTCAAGGAGACGCACACCATAGCCTCTGCCTCGATATTTCATTCTGACAGCCATTCCAGTAATACAAAGGATCCTGCCGTCAGGCTGGTGGGTTACGAGAGGATTCTCATCCAGAGCCGGCTCTCGTTCGGTCAACCATTTTTCCGAGCAGCCATAAGCGGCAACCTCATTCTCCGCGACAAGGATAATAAAACCATCCGGGAACGCCCGCAGACGGAGCTGAAATGTTTCCTGCTGTTCCGCGGTTCCATAAGGAGCGAAAGCCTCCGTATCGATTTCTACAACGGCAGGGATATCCTGATCCCTGGCATTTCTTACCAGTACTTTATTGTTATCGGACATGGACGAATTCCTCTCGATGTGAATTTATAGATTTACTTTCTTTCGCAAATGCCATTCGGTGGATTGAATTTCATACACCACGCGGTCATAGATAAA
>JAICRQ010000358.1 GCA_025966435.1 Anaerolineales bacterium
AGGCTCCCGGAACCAACAGTCCCACAGGTAATGTGAGCAGCAGCATCGAAAGCATGAGAGGATGCACAAAATAGCCGGTCAGGTGCAGGAGCGCCATAAAGCGGACGGTCAATGGCAGATCTGCCCGCAGAACGCTCGGTAGGATTTTCCGCACTACCTGGAAGCTTCCCTTTGCCCATCGAAACTGTTGCTTTTTATATGCCTCCACGTGAGGCGGCAGTTCTGCCGGGACCACGACATCCGGGAGATAGTCAAACTTCCAGCCCCGCATCTGGGCACGATAACTTAAGTCGAGATCTTCCGTGAGGGTATCCCACTGCCAGCCGCCGGCATCTTCGATACAGGCGCGCCGCCACAAGCCTGCGGTACCGTTGAAATTAAGGAAGAAACCGTTCTTGGATCGGACGGTCTGCTCGATGATGAAGTGACCGTCAATACCCATCGCTTCCGCTTGCGTCAGGGAATTGTATCGCTGGTTCGTATGACCCCAGCGGGTTTGCAAACATCCCAACTGTGGATTCTGGAAGGGGGGAACAGTTCTTTTTAGCCAATCTGACCTGGGTACGAAATCCGCGTCGAAGATGGCGATCAGCTCTCCGGTTGCGGTATGAAGTCCGTTTTGCAGGGCTCCGGCTTTGTACCCCTTGCGGTCCACACGGTGGATCAGTTCAATATTCACGCCGCGCGCTTTATAAGTATCCACCAGATGAGCAACTAAATCGAAGGTATCGTCCGTAGAATCATCCAATACCTGGATCTGAAGCTTATCTGCTGGATAATCCAGTCGTGTGACAGCGCGCAATAAACGCTCTACCGTATACTTTTCGTTAAATATAGGGAGTTGTATCGTTACCGGCGGCCACTCTTTCATCGCTCGAGTTACTGCCTTACCTTTCTTGCCGGGTTTCATTGTGAGGTACATAACGGTTGTGATTAAGTTATGCAACCCGTAAAGAGCCAGAGTGGTTGTAACGACAAAATAAAAAACTCCCAATAAGCCTATTAGAAGTCGCAAAGTAAGATCCTCCTTAAGTTGCATACAGACTACAACCATGGCGAATACCTGTGGTTGTAATGTTAAGAACGATACAGAGGCGGACTTATTATTGTTTTCGTGAGAACTTTCTTAATGGCGAATTAGAATTTGCTAAGGTAAAGGCCTGTGCAATCACCAATGACAAAAACGACCCCTGGCAGACATCAAGCCAGGGGTCGTTTTCATTGGATCGGGGTAAGGATTTTTTGGTACGAGATGTACCGTATTAGACGTTTCGTCCACCGTTTTCTTGCGTGGTTTTACGCTTCCACTGATAAAGCACCAGATACAGGATCACCAGAGCCGCCATCCAGAAGGTCACCGATCCGATAACGCCCTCCCGTGAAACGTGGAGGATCATCGGGTTGCGATCCAGCCAGGGCAGCATATCTGGCATAGGTTTTCCATCCAGGATGTAATACAGCACATCTTCCAGACCAGAAAACGCACCCACAAACAGTGAAACCAGGAAATAGAGGCAATCCTTCCAGGCGCCCCACATTAGGACAACCCCAAGGATTGCATAACCCGCCAGAGATACAAACCAGCCGGTGTGATATACATCAGCGTACTGGACCATTTGGTTGGTCTCAAAGATCCTCTGCCAGATCAGGATGTCGGCGAAGGTATAAAAGGTGAGTGCCAGTGCGGCGGCGATGACAGGGCGAAATTTTTTCATTGTTGGTGTGCTCCAAAGAAAACAAAAATGACGTTGAATAAAATATAATCCGAATCCAAATTCCGCGGCAGTATACACGTAATTTAAAGATACACCATGAGTGAATATCTACGTTAAACCTACTTTTCCCCTACAGTCTACAGAAGTGTAAATTCATTCAGAGCCAGAACACTTATTTTCCACCTGGATTGATCATCGTAAATATCGTTAGAGGATCAGGTAAACAAAACCTTCAGCTGATTCGTCTGAAGGTCTGGATATTGTGATTTTCAGAGCTATTCTTCTGTAATGCGAGGAGGATAGCTGGGGGGGTGTCTTCGAAATTCGTAATTTTCAAGCACGGCTTCTATGATCTTCTTTTGTTCGTCGGTCACGCTCTCGAACTCCATGCCAATGTTGAAGTATTCCGGGCTGACGTCCTGGTGACATCGGACCACATGCACCGGCAGGGTTAAACGAGTAGCGTTGATTCTTGGCAATTCTGGCAGTTGGATGGAGATGGTTAACTGGTCATTCACCTTCAGCGATTGGTCGCTAATGACCATGGCTCCAATGAGATTTAGGTCGCCCAGGTAACCAATCAGTTTTCCATCCGACAGGTCGAACACCTGTGAATAGGACATTAAGTCTTTGCGTGGAAGTTTACGTCGATCCTGCATGTGTGCCTCAGGCATAGTTTACTTGACTTGAAGCCTTAAATCAATTGTATCAGCAGCTTAAAATCCCTCTTCATTCCAGCGCAATTGTGGTTAAATCCATCCATGCGCTGGATATACCTTTCCCCTCATCTTGATGATGCTGTGCTCTCTGCGGGCGGGTTGATCTCGGATCAATCTCGCACCGGTATTCCTGTCGAAATCTGGACCTTCATGTGCGGGTACGCGCCGGAAGAGGCTGTATCGCCGTTCGCGCAATTACTCCATACTATGTGGGGCTTTTCATCCGCCGAGGAGACAACCCGTATGCGACGGGAGGAGGATAAACAGGCTGCCGCGATGGTGGGTGCGAAGGTTCTCCACTTCGATTTTCTGGATTGTATTTATCGACGCGGGGCAGATGGCGAATGGCTGTACTCGGATGTTTTTACGCCTCCCCGCCCGGAAGATGCAGATCTCCCTGCTCGAATTGCGGAAACGATCTCGTCCCGCCTCGAACCGGACGATGTGCTGGTTTGTCAGCTCGCGGTAGGCTCCCATGTGGACCATGTGCTCGTCCGGCAGGGCGCGGAACTCCTTGGGCATTCGCTGCGTTATGATATTGACGTTCCATACATTTTCTACAAACCTGAGGAATTAAGCCCAAAATCTGCCGGAATGATGGAAATTGTCCATCCGATTTCGGAAGCCGGGCTAGGCACCTGGAAGGAGTCGATTCTGGCATACAAATCTCAGCTTCCTGTACTCGGGGAAGCCTTCAACACCCCGGAAAAGGCGCAGGCGTCCATTCAATCGTTTTGGGAACGGTGCGAAGGGATTCGATTGTTGCATTTCCATTCGTAGGTCTTGCCTCTCTTGTATGGACTGTGAAACCGTGATATATTAAGGGCGCTTTCAGGAGAAAATACCCGCTTCCAGGTGGTTTTTCCTCCCCCTTCATTTGCATCTCTTTTTAGAGATGCAAAATTCTTATAGCAGGAAATATCAGGATGCCTAACAATTTTTTAACGAAAGAGGGTTACCAGAAGCTCCAGGACGAGCTGGATTATTTGCGCACTGCCAAACGCCAGGAAGTCGCCAACCGCCTGCATGAGGCAATGGAAGGTGGTGAACTGATTGAAAATGCGGAATACGAGGCTGCCAAGAACGAGCAGGCATTTGTAGAGGGGCGCATTCAGGAACTGGAAATGCTGCTCGCGACCGCCAAGATCATCGACGAGAACGGCAGAAAGAAAAGCGATACCGTCCAGATTGGCTCCAAAGTCACCATCAAGGAAGGTAACTTTGATTCTGAGACGTTCATTATCGTCGGCGTGGCAGAGGCAAATCCCCGAGATGGCAAGATCTCCAATGAGTCGCCGATTGGGAAAGCTATTTTGAACCGTAAGGTGGGCGAAAGTGTCAAAGTGGAAACCCCGGGCGGCACATATAATGTTAAAATCCTGAAGATCAGCTAGCCTCAAGAGCGTACATCTAAGCCCCGGGCGTGGCGCGATCGCGCCATGTGCGGGGCTTTTCTTTTGCCTCACTCGGAGAACTCATGACCGAATACAACTCTCTCGAAAAGATCCGCCTGCAAAAACTAGAAGAATTGCGAGCTGAAGGGGTCGAAGCCTACCCCACGCGCGCCGAACGTACGCACCTGAGCACGGAAGCAATCGCGGAATTCGAAGCCGCTGAAAAAGATGGCCGGGAAGTGAAAGCCACCCTGGCAGGACGCATTCGGGCGATGCGCCCGATGGGGAAGGTCTCCTTTGCGCATATTGAAGACGGGGCAGGCAAAATTCAGCTCTTTTTCCGCTTGAACGAGGTCGGCAAAGAAAACCTGGAGTTTTTCAACCGGATGTTCGACATTGGCGATTTTATTCAAGCTGATGGCCTGATGTTCCGCACCAAGACAGGAGAAGCAACACTTCATGTCCATGA
>JAICRQ010000225.1 GCA_025966435.1 Anaerolineales bacterium
ACTCGCCTGAGGACCTGGTGGCAGTGCTCAACCGCTATCTGGCTGCGGCGGCGGACGCTGTGCTCGCCAACGAGGGCACCGTAGACAAGTTCCTGGGGGACGCGGTCATGGCATGGTATAACGCACCACTCCCCCAACCGGACCACACGCTGCGCGCTGTCAAGTCCGCCTTGGGAATCCGCGACGCCGTTGCGGCTCTCCATGCCGAAATGCCTCCAGATGCCCATCTCGATTTTGGGGTAGGCATCCATTACGGGGAAGCCGTGCTCGGATGGATTGGCACGGAGAAGCGGCTTGAATACACCGCCATCAGTGACAGCGTCAACACAACGAAACGCATTCAGGAAAATTGTGCCAAGAATCAGATTTTGATCAGCCGTGAGGCGTATGAGCGTGTGAAAGATGAAATCGACGTCAAACCCTTTGTCCCTCTTTCGGTAAAAGGCAAGACGCAGCCCCTGGATGTGTATGAGGTATTGGGGATTAAATAAGCTGTAATTGGTAACTGGTAATTTTAAATTAAAGAAGGAGTCAATGAGCAATCATTGACTCCTTTTATTTTGCCAGACCAAACAACAGCTACGAACCCCAAACTCGTTTCACAAAGTTCAGCAACTGTTCCATGCCCAGGGCAATCGGTTTTGTATTAATGTACTCGTGGATCGTATGTGCACTGCCGCCGGTTGTGATTCCCAAGACAATGGCAGGATAGCCTTTGCTGAGCGGTACATTTGCATCCGTGGAACCGGAGATAAGCCCGGCATCCAACCCCAATTCTTCCAGGCATTGCTTTGCAAGGGTCACCAGCGGGTGGCGGACGGGGATTTCTCCTGCCGGTCGCTGGCCGATGACTTGCGCTTCAAAGCTCACCCCGGTCCGGTTTGCCTTCTGAATCAAACGCTCCACAGCGGAAACAAGAACCGTCAATGTTTCCTGGTTTTCAGAGCGCAGATCCAGATCCAGCGAGGCTTCGGGTGCGATCACGTTCACCGAGGTGCCGCCAGAGATCCGGCCTACATTCATGGTGGTCCGCGGATAGGTCGGCAGACTGAGCGAAGCCAGCTCCACAACCAATTTCGCCAGCTCATGTACAGCCGAAGGCTGACCGTAGTCAGACCAGGAATGCCCGCCGGAGGTACGTGCGGTCACGCGAAAACGTTTTACGCCCACGGCGCGATGGTAGACATGCCCCAATGCCAGCCCCTCCAGGACGAGGTAGGCGTGCACATCTGCTCCGAAGCGATCCACAACCGCTTTCATACCGCGCAAATCCCCAAGCCCTTCCTCACAGACATTTGCCACGAACCAGATATCACCGCGTGGTTGGATTCCCTGTTCCCGTAACGACCAGAGCAAACCGAACAGCGCGGCGACGCCGAGGGAGTTATCTCCCAGCCCGGGTCCGTGAATCAGGTCGGTGCCCCGCGTGACTCGCAGCGTCGTTTCCATCGGAAAGACGGTATCCAGGTGCGCGCTGACGATGAGAGGTTTTCCCGTGCCCTGCCCCGCCCAGCGCCCAAACACATTCCCTGCTTCATCGAGGCAGAGATCATCCAATCCTTCTGTAAAGAACAAGTCATGGACAAACTCTGCCCGCTTCTGCTCGTGAAACGTAGGCGCAGGAATTTGCTGGATCTGAATAGCGCGCTCCACCATGCGATTGACAAACTCATTCATTAGACTGTCCTCACCATGTCTCGCAACGCTCCCAGGCGAGCTTTTGCCAGCCCGGGCAACACATCCAGCGGATAGAACGCGCCGCTTCCCTCCAGCTTCAGCGATGCCGAAATGTTTCCGTATAATACACCTTCCAGGGGATCATAATTTTTACAATAGCCTGCCAGGAAGCCTCCGCAGAACGCTTCTCCTGCGCCGGTGGGATCTGTCAGTCGGGCAGGATACGCTGGAATTTCCCACTTCTTTTTTGTGTTTGTATCGTAGAGCAACTGACCGCGCGCGCCGCATTTGATCACTACATATTCACAGCCATAGACAGAAACTCTTTCCGCCATTTCCCAGAGATCATACGTTTCGCCCCAGAACAAATTACACAATTCCTCCTGAGAAGGGAGAAATGCGGTGACACCGTTGAGCAAGGCAGGCAATTCGCGACGCGCTGTGGGGGTCATGGTGGCAGGGCCGGGGTCCAGCACAAATGTATGGACACTGCCGCGTTTCATCCCGGCGATCAACTGTGTCTGCGTGACCAGGTCCATAGGACATAACAGCGCTCCACGCGCCGTTAGATAATCGTATGGAATATCGGTCACGGTCAGCATCCGTGCTTCATCTGGTTTCTTTTTGGGATCGGGAGGCTGATACCCAAGCAGGGCTTTGGGGAATGTAAGCCCGCGCCGGGCAAAATGGGAAACCGGGTTCACGCGGTTCGGCTCGAACGACTCATTATAGGAAACGAAATCCCGCACATCCAGATCCCTGGGAAGGACGCGAATACCGGACGTATCCAGCCCCCGCTGTATGCACATGTTCAGCCACTCACGCGGAAAGTCATTGCCCACACGCCCCACCAGACCGATCTCCGATTCCCAGACTCTCAGCCCTGCCGCGGCATAGAGCAAACCTCCGCCGGGCACATCGAGCCGCGGCAGTCCGTCTGGAGGTAAAAGATATTCACGTGTCAACTGACCAAAAACCAAGAATTGGGGATCCATGGGTTGAGTAATTCTCAGTACTCCATAAAAACTGAAAGGACTCCCGAAAACAGGAGTGCGGGCATCTCCTAGTGCTTTAGTGATATATTGATTATAAAAGAAAAGGCTACAGCCGCTGCTGACTGTCACCCAATCTGGGGAAATCGTAATGTTTACGACTGCTCTAGGAAAGGACCCGAGCCAGGAGTAAAGGGTTGACTTTGCGCCGCGGGCAGAAGAAACGTAAACCTGCTTCCTTTCCCTTCTTCGCTTTCCGCCCAGATGCGGCCGCCATGCAGCTCGATCATGGACTTGGCAACAGCGAGACCCAGCCCCATACCGCCATAGCGGCGCGTGAGATGTGTCTCAACCTGGAAAAAGCGCTCGAATACACGCGGCAAATCCCTGGCAGGGATACCGATCCCATTATCTGTAACGGTGACTTTGTAGTAACCGGCATCTTCCTCAACGCTCACGGTTACATGCCCGCCGGGTTCGGTGAACTGCAGGGCATTCTTGACCAGATTACTCAAAGCGATGCTGAGCTTGACTCCATCTCCATCGAGATGGAATGTCAGCTGCTCATATTCCGATTTGAGCGTAATCTTCCTGGAATCTGCCTCCGCCTGGAAGGTATTGATCACATCGTCAATGATTTTGCTCAACGAGACCGTCTGGTTTCGCAGGCGCGCTGCACCGGTCTGAATATTATCTACATCTGAGAGATTCTCGACGATGGTTTTCAGCTTTGCAGCATTACGGATGATCATATCCAATTGTTCGCCATACTGTTCGCCGGACAGTTCGCGCAGGAACGTCGCATGACCCAGGATCAAGCCCAAAGGTGTACGAAGCTCGTGTGAAGCGATAGCAATGAAATCTGTTTTGAGGCGTTCCAATTCCGCCAACTCAATGCTTGTAGCACGCACCTTACGCTGAAGAGAAACATTTTGAATCGCCTGTGCGGCAAGCGCGGCGAGCGTTTCCAGAATCGTCAGGTCCTCTTCGGTGTAATGAGCGTTGTCTTTCTTATTTAGCGCTTCCAAAACACCAACGATTTGGCCGCCCACTATAAGTGGAACTGCAACGAGGGAGTGTGTGACATGCTTCGTCACGCGATCCACCACTTTGAAATGCCGCTGATCCACCCTCACGTCTTGAATGATCAGGGGTTGTCCCTGGCGATAGACCCAGCCTGCCGCGCTGCCTTCCAGCGGCACGCCGACGGGTCGCAACAAGTCACGCTGGAACCAGTGCATGGCAAGGAAACGCAGCTCTTCCGCCGTTGCGTCGTATTCGAGGATGGAGGAGAGCTCGCTATCGGTCAGTTCGGTCGCTTCATTTATGACGGTTTGCAGGAATGATTCCAGATCAGGCGCTGTGGTTAAACCCCGTACCACTTCAAGCAAACGTTCCAGGTGATCGATCCGTTCGTTGGAAGCCATCGGACGCATTATACAACATTGATTGTGTTATAAAATAGACGATTCGTTTTAATCCAGCTCTCGTCCCAAGGAATAAATAAGAGGCGCGTTTTGAGGGCGTGCCTTTTCTGTTATCATCACAAAATGATTTGGAATAAACTCCGCCCTACACAACTCACTTCTTTCTTTATTCTTCTGACCTCACTCCTCACCGCCTGCCAACCCGCGCCCGCAGCAACACCGGATATCAACGCCGCGCTGACCCAGGCCTTTCAAACCGCGTTCGCACAACTACAGCCGACTGAGGCTCCCCCTCCCAGCGAAACAGCCATTCCAGTAGCGACTGCCGTCCGTACGCCGCCAGCGTTGCCGGGGACGTTTGTTGCCAGCCAACTTAATCCGCTCGACACGCCGCACACCTACATCGAAGATACCTGCCAATATCTGCACGATAAATGGAATTCCAGTAACGCACCACCTGGCACAGTTGCGATGGTCATTATGTTCCATGGCATTACGCAGGAAAAAGCAGAACGCGTGCACGACATCAGCAAGCAGGACTTCAAACAGCTCATGAACGATCTCAAAGAGCAGGGCTTTGAAGCCATCAACGCGACCCAGTTGGCAGATTTCCTCGATCACAACGCAAAGATTCCTCCACGTTCGGTCGTCTTGATCGTGGATGACCGTCACCGTGCAGAAAGCTTCAACGAGCACTTTCGTCCTTATTACGAACAATGGGGCTGGCAGGTTGTTAACGGCTGGATCAGTGCGTTCGGCGCGGAAGATGCTTTCTTGCCAGAGAATGTAGTGCTCGCCAACGAAGGCTGGGTGGATTACCAGTCGCACGGGTTTATTCACAACGAAAACATGACAGATAGCTCCACCGACGAATTTCTCAGGCAGGAGTTAGAAGGTTCGAAAGAAAACCTGGAGATGCATTTCAACAAAACGCCGGTTGCGATCATCTGGCCCGGTGGGAATTTCGGACTCCGCCCCGTGCAGGCTGCCCGCCAGCATGGGTACCGGATTGGCTTTACGATCAACCCGCGCGGGCCGGTGATGTATAACTGGGTTCCACTGGCAGAAGCACAAGATCCTGCGCGCCCAATCTTTTTACCGGAAGACTACGTGGACGATCCGCGCATGGTCCTGCCGCGTTACTGGCCCTACCAGGTGCAGGCAAACCTCGATGTAGTGCGGACGATTGGCAACGACGCAGCAGCTTACGCCGAACAAAACAAAGCCACAGAGCTGGAATACTACGATATTATGTGCGCGCCGACCTATGGGGCAATCCCGTGAAATCATTAAAGTTTCAAAATTACAAAGCCCGCTACAGTTCTGCCATTCGGAATGTCCTCCAAGACTCGGAACGCGGCAGATTAGATGAAGCAGGCTTCCCCGCCTATTCTCATCCCAACCCCCTGATCAACTGGCTGTTCTGGCAAAGGCTTCGTACCGCCATGAACTATATCGAAAAACATGCGCCGTATGAAAACGCCCTCGATTTCGGCTGTGGGAGCGGTGTAATGCTGTCCTTTCTGGCGCAGCACAGTCAGCAAGTGACGGCGATGGATATTGATCTTGTGCCGCTGGAACGCGTGAAAAAATATATTCCGCTCGCGGAGAATATCCGGGTGCTGGATGCCAATCAGGTGTCCATCTCACAATTGAGTCCAAAATCATTTGACCTCATCAATGCTCTGGATGTGCTCGAGCATGTGGATGATCTGCCTCATACTCTCTCCGCCTTGCTCACTTTGCTTAAGCCGGGCGGACGGTTGGTTGTATCTGGACCGACGGAGAATATTCTCTACCAAATTGGTCGTAAGCTTGCAGGACCGGAATACTCCGGGGAGTATCACGAGCGTGGGATTGCTGAGATCAAGCGGGAACTGCAGCGGCTGGCACGAGTTGAGCAAATTGCAACGCTCTACTGGCCCGTGCCGCTCTTCGAAGTGTTCACGGCTCACGTGTAAGAAACTCACAACTTCTGAGTGGGGATGTATACTTA
>JAICRQ010000079.1 GCA_025966435.1 Anaerolineales bacterium
CCCACCGACACAGTTGTCGTCAATTGCACGGGGCACACCTTGCCGGCTGAACAATTCCTGTTTGGGGAAGGTTGGACGCGCGATGTAGATTTACAACGACAAGAGCCTTCTCCAACCCCTCAGGAAGGTTTGCTTTCCGCACTTAATAATGTGACACCAAACCGATTCCCGCGGGTCGTCGTTGTGGACGACACCTCTGAGGCGCGGCGTCTTATCCGACGCATCCTCCAATCTCAGGGAGATTTCGAGATCTTTGAAGCTACAAACGGGCGTGAGGCGCTTGAGCTCATCGCTCGCGAGCGCCCTGATCTTGTCATCCTTGACTTAATGATGCCTGAAGTTGATGGATTTGCAGTTCTGGACTCTCTGCGTAGTCAGCCTGAAACCGCGAATATTCCTGTCATTGTTGCCACTGCAAAAGAATTGACGGTGGATGAAAAGAGCCGCCTGCAGGGTCAGATCCAATCTCTTATGTTGAAAGGGGATTTCCTTAACGATGAGTTTCTTGAAGAAGTGCGCTCACTTATACGATAAAATTGATTACCAGCCAGGCATTGAAACATCATTATGAACAACGACCGGTGTAGTTGTTACCTGTCGTTCTGATTTTAGGAGTGCAGGAAATCTTTAGCATGCAAAACGGTCGAAACACAGGAATCAATGCTGCGCTGATCTCCGCACTGTTTCTTGGTCTAGCCCCCGTCTTTGGCAAGGCTGCCATGGGCGAGGGGAATTTTTCGCCGTTGGCTGTAGTGGCACTGCGAACGAGCATGGCTGCCATGCTGCTGGTGATCCTGATCGTATTCTCCAAGCGTCGCACACTTTATATTTATCCGGCAGGGTTTCTTGGCTGCATGATGGCTGGCGCGGTAAATGGATTTGGCTCCATCTTTTACTATGTGGGCTTGAGCAAGTTAAATGCCAGCGTTGCCCAAATGCTCTATGCCCTTTACCCCTTCTTTGTGGCATTTTGGCTTCAGCTGGATAAACAAACACCCTCGAAATTGACAGGGGTCCGAATCGTCATTGCAGGCATATCCGCGTTTCTACTGACGAGAGCGGATGCAGGGAATATCGATCCATGGGGCGTGGTGTTCATGTTAATTGCGGCTGCCCTGTACGCCTTGCATTTGCCCATTAATCAACGTGTGCTTTATGATGTCCCGGCGCCAACAGTGACGGTGTATACCTTGCTCGCCATGAGCATGGTTGTCATTCCAGCTTATTTAATTTTTGATCGAAGTTGGCCTGCTGTGAATGCTCCTTGGTTTCCGGTGCTGGCATTAACAGCAGTAACGTTTTTCTCGAGGCTGATGTTGTTCCTTGGGGTAAAGCATATTGGCGGTATGCAAACTGCGTTGCTGGGATTAGGGGAACTTCTTGTGGCAATTTTGTTCAGCCATTTGCTTCTCGGTGAGAGCTTGACAACTATGCAATGGATAGGCATGGCAGGCTTGAGCATTAGCCTCCTACTCGTCTGGTTCGAGACCCCACCGTCCAAGCCTTTGCACCCACACGGACTACTCAGCTGGCTACAACCACCGGATTTCCCAACGGACTTTTATAAGCACAAATAAACCCACCGGACAATAAATAATTCGGTGGGTTATTCGATGTATTTCCTCTACGATTCGCGGAAAGCTTTAACTTTCTGCCTCATACAAATATCCGGTACCGCGTACACTGACGATGCGGTCAGAGAGGGCAGGAAATGTTTCCAGCTTGTGCCGCAGCCGGCTCACCAAGGGGCGCAAAATCTCCGGCGCCTCCCGTTGAGAAGTATCGTACCCCTGAACTAGTAAAACCAGCTCCCGATGTGAATAAACGCGTCCCGGGTTCTCGATCAATACCCGAAGCAGACGTCCCTCTGCGGGTGTCAGGTGGATGATATGCTCTTTTTTGCGAACCTGCCTGCGGGAGAGATCTATGTGAGTGCCATCCTTTAGAGAGAATTCTGCAATGCCCTCATCAACGTCCGAAGTGGAAGTGCCACCGCGCATCTTCAGGCGAGCCTCCCGCCGCGCCAATCCCTTCTTTACACTATTCATTACCTGAGCTGGAGGAGCTGGCTTGAGCAGATAATCATGAATGCGCAAACGCAACGCTTGTATGGCCGACTCGGTCGAACCGAAAGCGGTTAACAAAATGACTTCTGTTTCCGGTGAAATCTGATTGACAACCTGAACAACTTCCAGACCATCCATGCCGGGCATACGCAGGTCCACAACAATCAGCTCCACAGGATGCGTTCGGACATATTCCACCGCTGCCTGACCATTCGGCACTGAGTTGACCGTGTATCCTTCCAGCCGAAGGATATCTGTCAGGGATTGGCGCGCTACAGGCTCATCATCAACGACAAGAATGTGTGACTTCATTGCTTATCTCCAATGGGTAAGAATAAGCGAAAGCAAGCACCCGGTTCGTCCTCATTCACGAGATCCAATGTGCCGCCATGCGCGGTAACAATATTGTAACTCACTGTCAGCCCAAGACCAGTGCCGCCTTCCTTTGTACTGAAAAACGGTTCAAATATGTTACTACGTCGGTTCTTGGGGATGCCGGGTCCTGTATCCTGAAACGTAATTTCAATCCCGTTTTCGAACTCGCGGGCGCGAATCATCAACTTACCACCAGCCGGCATTGCATCCAGGGCATTTAAGATGAGATTAAAAAATATTTGCTGGATCTGGCTGCTCACCGCATAAATGTTGGGAAGCTCTTCGGGGAGCTCCGCCTGTACTTCAATCTGGCGCAGTCCTAATTGCTGAGAGGTGAGGCTGAGAACATGTTGCAGTAATTCCAGAATATCTACCTGCTCCACCTTTGCTGCGCCAGGACGGTAAAAATCGAGCATGCGCTGCATTGTTTTCATTAAGCGCTCAAGCTCTGTCTGCGCAAGCGCAAAATACTCGCGGCGCTTTTCCGGCGGCAAATCTTCTCGACCCGCCAAATGCAGACAGTTCTGGACCGATTGTAGGGGATTGTTAACTTCATGTGCAATGGATGCAGTCAGACGACCGGCAGCTGCCATCTTTTCAGCGCGCAGTAATGCCTGCTGTGAATCCTCTACGCGCCGGACATAGTCCCGCAAATCCTCGTAGAGACTTGCGTTCTCCATGGCAACAACTGCCTGGCGCGCCAGCACGAAGAACATCTCCAAATCCGCCCCGCGGAATGGACGTTCCGTACTGCTGGCATCGCGCGCGGCAAACAGCACGCTATGCAGATTGGAACGCGCAACCGGAATCAGGATCGCTGCACCCAGACCGAGTGACGAGAGAAGCGACTGCACATCTTCTTCCCCGGGGCCCGTGGCGTTGATTACAAAGGGATTCCCATCCGCGTCGACTCGGCTGACAAGATCCGCAGCAAATGCGGATTCATGGACCGGCAACACCTTACCGTGCTGTGCCACTACCAAGACTGTACCGTTCTGCACCTGGTAATATCCCACATTGGAACAATTCAGATGCTCACGGATTGCGCTGACAATTAGTTCAAGAAGCTGGTCGCGGTCTGTTTCTGCGAAAAGGGTTTCGGTCACGTTGAAGAGCGGGCGGAGAGCCGAGACACGTGCGGTATCGCGTTTGCGCTGGTTATCTGTCATTGCTTGCCGCACAGCCTGGAGCAGCTCATCGCTTTTCTGGAATGGCTTCAACAAGAGCCCATCTACGCCTTGGCGCAATGCGCGAATAGCTGTCTCAACCGTGCCAAAGCCTGTCATGACCAGGACAGCAATATCGGGTTGGATCATCTGTGCACGTGAGATGACATCAAACCCGTCCACCTCAGGCATACGAATGTCTACCACGAGTAAATCAAACCGCTTTTGTTGAAGGTGTTCGATGGCTATGCGCGGGTTTGTTTCCGAAACTACATCATATCCGGCGCGATTCAGGATACGGTTGCACAGCAGAGCAATGCCGGGTTCATCATCTACCACCAGTACTGAGATTGATTCCATAACTCTCATCTCTTATTGAGGCAGCCAGACGGAGAACTTCGATCCGGTTCCGGGCTGGCTTTCCACATCGATTTGTCCGCCATGATCTGTAACGATTCCATACGTGACTGACAAACCGAGTCCTGTTCCACCTTGATCGCCTTTCGTTGTGTAGAACGGTTCAAAAATGCGAGCCTGGTCCAGCTTTGGAATCCCTACACCCGTATCCAGCACGGAAACCTTGATCCAATCGCGACCGCCGCGCAACGCTGATTCGGTAGAGATTGTCAGTTCTCCGCCGCTCGGCATTGCCTGCAAAGCGTTATGGATCAGGTTAAGCAATACCTGCTTCATCTGGTTCACATCCACCAAAACCCAAGGAAGATTTTCCTCCAGCGCAAGCTCTAACGTGACGCCGCTGGTATGCACCAGATGACGGCTCAATGCGACGACATCCTCAACAACATCATTTAAAGATGCCCGTGCGCGTGCGCTTTCACTCTGCCGCGCAAAATCGAGAAGGCGGCGCACCACATCCCGGGCACGGGCAGCCTCACGCATCACAATTTCCAGATCTTTGCGAGTTTCACTCTCTTTGGGAATATCGCTCAAGGCTAATTCGGCAAAACCTGTGACAGAGGTCAGTGGGTTGTTAAGCTCGTGCGCAATCGCGGCTGCCATCTCTCCTACTGCGGCAAGTTTTGCAGCCTGAACGAGCCGATTTTCTGCTAAACGCTGGGCTTCCATGCGGGCACGCAATTCCATCTGTGTGGAACGTAACTGATCGACCGTTACCTGTAAACGCTGGTATTGGTCAGCGCTGGTAATCACGCTGGCAAGAATACCTGCCAGAGATTCGAGAGCAATAAAATCATTGTGAGTAAAGGCATTACGTGAGCTGCTTTCCACGTCGATAATGCCCAGCACTTTTTCTCCATCGCGGATAGCAACACACATTTCAGAGCCTGCCTGCCAGCCTTTGATTGCGCGATAGCGGCTATCCTGTAGCACATCATTGACGACTAAATCTTCACCAGTCTTGAATACATAACCAGTAATTCCCCCCCGGAGCGGGTACTCAAACGATTTCATGGCGCGCTTGACGACATTCTGACTTGTGCCACCAAAGCCAGCGATCGTTAGATCTCCCTTTTCATCTGCAATGAAAACAGAACAGAGTTCGTATTCAAAATAACGCGCGAGCAAATCGGATGTAATCTCTGCAACTTCGCTTGCATCGGTCAGACCAATCACCTGCTGCACAACTTCATGGATCAGCCCCAGATTACGGGCGCGGCCTTCCGCTTCTTCACGAAGACGTGTGTAGTCTGCCAGACTGGCAAGATGGCTGGCAATCACGACAATCAAGTTTTCATCATAGAGATTAAAGGCATCGCTGCGTAGACTTTCCACACATAATACACCAATGGTCTGACCGCGGAACCGCAGGGGCACGTACAATCCTGACAACACTTTGTCATACAACGGAAGCTGAACTTCCGAATCGATTTCGGTTAATCGAACTTTTTGACCACCCGAAAGCACAGGCGCGATCCTGTGACCATCTACACTCTGTACATTGGAAATCATATTGTCATCGATTGTCCGATACTCGATCAATAAACGGTTGTCGGAGGAAAGCAGATAGAGGACAATCAATTCCGTGCCAAACGCCCGCGAAAGCAAGGCAAACATGCGCCGCGCAATCTGATCCAGACTCCTGCCGGAAGAAACTGTCAGTGCAAAATCATTTAACGTGGCAAGGCGGCGCAAATGACCAGCCAGTTCGGCAAACGTGATAATGGTTTCCACAGCCGGCGCCACTTGCGTTGCCAGGTCCGTCAAGCGACTCCACTCATCGTTTTTAAAGGCCGCACTGCGCCATAATGCCAGCACGCCAATGAGCCGCTGGCCAATGACCAATGGAACACAGACCCAGAGCTTTGTGCTCGATTTCAATCCCTTATGCGGGATTTCGGACCAGAGAGGGTCGCCTCGATTCACAACCATAGGAGTAAGATTGCGGCTCAGGCGGCGCAGGATCGTATTCGAGTCAATCGCCAGGACAAGGTTGGCGCAGGCTGGCGCGTTCCATTGGGCATGTACTTCCAGGGAATCGCCTCGCCGGATCGCAAGCCAACCTGCCTGAACAGAAACGAGACGGACAAAAGAGGTCAGGGCACGATCCAGGGCGCGGGGCAAATCATAAGGGTTTTCCGAATCCAGATCTGGAACCAGCAAGGACGCCGCCACCGATGAGGAAGGAGATGTATCAGACGTGGATACCTCTACCTGTATGCCAGATACAACCAGCCGCCAGAGGCGCTGTGCCTCCGTTGTTAATTGGCTCGCTCCCGCCAGCACGACGCGTGAAACTCCCGGCAGAGGAAAGGCAAATAACCTGCCAGCCTCTAAGCGACTGGATTCAGGTAAAGAGACAGAACGGCTCTGGCCACCGCTTAATGCACCACATAGCCAGGAGTCTACTTCTGCCTGGCTCAGGAACTTAATCAATGGGGGATGTACCTTTTTTACAAGATGATAATTGGCAAGCACCCGCCATTTCCCTGCCTCACGTTCCACCAGCGCTGCCCAGAGTGTGCCCGTCAACTGACTGGCTTCCTTTAACTGATTCTCAATGCTCGTATAAGTTGGCATCGCCTTAATTATACAGCAGAGGATACTCGTTATATTTGTCCCTACTACACCCTATCCCGTATCACCGACTCATGCACAGGGGGTGGAATGGTAAAATCAAGTTATGACTGATTTAATCGTAATCGGGGGCGGGTTAGCCGGGAGTGAAGCGGCTTACCAGGCTGCTGAACATGGACTCAGAGTACAGCTATACGAAATGCGCCCATCCCTGCAAACCGGAGCGCATCAGACTCAAGATCTGGCAGAGCTCGTCTGTTCGAACTCGCTCGGCTCGAATTTGCCCGACCGTGCTTCCGGTCTGCTCAAAAGCG
Organism: Anaerolineales bacterium; assembly: GCA_025966435.1. Lineage (GTDB taxonomy): Bacteria > Chloroflexota > Anaerolineae > Anaerolineales > Villigracilaceae > Defluviilinea. The sequence goes on from JAICRQ010000079.1 coordinate 6,916, forward strand.
AGGTGCGGCTTCTCGGCTCGATGCTGATTGAATGTGCCGAAGCGGCATCCCTGCCCGCGGGTGGAGCACTTGCTGTAGACCGTGAACTCTTTGCGAGGCTCGTCACAGAACGAGTCCAAAATCATCCGGGTATTGAGATCATTCGGGAGGAAATCCAGGAAATTCCGCAAAGCCTTTGCATCGTCGCCAGTGGACCCTTGACCTCCCCTGCTCTCTCCAAATCCATCGCCGCCTTGAGCGGAGAGGATCATCTCTTCTTCTTCGATGCCATTGCACCCGTTATCCACGCCGACTCCATCAACATGGAGATTGCGTTTCGGGCTTCCCGCTATGGCATGGGTGAGCAGGACGAAGGCGATTACATCAATTGTCCATTGACAAGGGAAGAATACTATACGTTTGTCAAAGCTCTCCTTAATGCGGAGCGTATCGAGCTGCGGGCGTTTGAGGAGGCGATTAAGACCGGGGTAAAAGCTGGGCATTTCTTTGAAGGCTGTCTGCCGATTGAAATTATTGCCGAACGCGGGCTCGACTCGCTGGCGTTTGGTCCGATGCGACCGGTGGGACTTCGAGATCCGCGTACCGGCAAACGCCCGTATGCCGTTGTGCAATTGCGGCAGGATAACCTGGCGGGCAGCCTGTATAACTTGGTTGGCTTTCAAACCAATCTCAAATACCCGGAACAGAAACACGTGCTGCAGCTCATCCCAGGCCTGGAGAAGGCCGAGTTCCTGCGCTACGGTCAAATGCACCGCAACACGTTTATTGCCTCGCCCAAACTGCTCCGCCCGACCCTGCAGCACATCGAACGTGATGACCTCTTCTTCGCCGGTCAGATCACAGGCGTGGAAGGATATATGGGAAATATCGCTACAGGATTGTTGGCAGGAATTAATGCGGCGCGCGTCTATCGGAACGAAGCACCTGTGATTTTGCCACAAACTACAATGCTCGGTGCGCTTTGCCATTACATCACCCATTCCAATCTCAAAGATTTCCAGCCGATGAAAGCCAATTTTGGAATTCTTCCGCCGCTTGAGGGCACGACAAAAACCGGCAAGCGGGAACGGGGCAAGCTGTATGCCGAGCGTGCGCTGGCAGATGTATCTCTTACGCTCAACCGCCTGATGGCAGGGAGCGAAGTGAAGGCTTGACGAAACGATCCGCTGCGCTCTACTTGGGGATAATTGGAATATTGCTTTTCGGCACAGTCGCCTGGTACACCTATTCGTTTGCTTCGCAGCCGCCATCCGAGGCTGTGTTCTTCGACGGCCAACGCGCCTATGAGGACGTGCAGACACAGGTTGACTTCGGTCCGCGAATCCCAGGCTTGGAAGGACACACGAGAATACAGGAGTGGTTGAAACCCGAGCTTGAAACCGCGGGCTGGCAAGTGGAGATACAGACCTCGCAGGCATTGGGACATCCCATTGAAAACCTCGTTGCCCGTAGAAGCGCTGATCCTCCGCAGATCATTCTCGGCGCACACTACGATACGCGCATGTTTGCCGATAGCGATCCAGATCCTTCACAGCACACCAATTTCGTGCCCGGCGCCAACGATGGAGCGTCCGGTGTGGCAGTCTTATTGGAGCTGGCTCGGTCCCTGCCCGAAGAAACCGTTCCGATATGGCTGGTGTTCTTCGATGCCGAGGATAATGGGCGCATTGAAGGCTGGGACTGGATTCTTGGCTCGCGTGAATTCGTAAAGAATAATCCGGTGCAGCCGCGCGCGGTGGTCATCGTGGATATGATCGGTGACGCGGACTTGAACATTTATAAGGAATGGAACTCCAATCCAGACCTGACCGACGAAATTTGGGAAGTTGCCAAAAGCCTGGGTCACGAAGACAAATTCATTCCCGACTATAAGCATTCCATGCTCGATGATCATACGCCCTTTCTGGAAGTGGGCATACCAGCCATAGACATCATTGATTTCGACTATCCCTACTGGCATACAGTTCAGGATACCCCAGATAAGGTTTCCGCGGAAAGCCTACAGACTGTGGGAGAGACGCTGCACGCCTGGATCGTGCAGCAAAGCGAACAACCCTGATAAAATGATGTAGGTCACGCGTTGAGGGTGACTGGAATTCATGCCAAAGAAAACCATCACTACGCCCATTCAAAAGGTCCTTGCAAAAGTCCGCCCGGCATGGATCGCGCGCGTCGGACAGGAGCTGGCACGGGGAATGGAGGTGCGCGCCGATTTTGAAGGTCAGTTAGCACGTTTCTTCGATCTGCTTCAACAATCCATCACAACGGGAGACCCCGCCTGGATGGACCCGATCTTGCTTGATTGGGCGAAATCCTCCACAGAAACGGAGCTGGAAGAAGAACCTTACCATGTTTCGTTCCTCATCAACCGCATGATCGCGCTGACGATCCAGGTCTCGCGCGAAACACTTACAAAGGAACAGGCACTCGATCTCCTGGCATCTGTTATCCCCATCTACACCTACGGGCTCGAAGTAGTTGCCCGTTACGAAATGGAAACTCGTGTGGCACACATCTCCAACGAAATGGAGAAAGTTCAAAAACGAATGGAACGTGTAGACCGGAGCAAATCTGCATTTATTTCTGTCGCCGCACACGAGTTGAAAACACCTATCACGCTCATCGAAGGCTATGCCTCGATGATGGATGATTTGATCCAGCAGGGAAAAGCCACCAATCTCGGCAGCCTTCTGACGGGAATGAACACCGGCATCGAACGGCTGCGCTCCATTGTTGACGATATGATCGATGTTTCGATGATCGACAATGATTTGCTCCAGTTGAACTTCCAGCCGATCCAGGTCTCGCAGATGCTGAGTGCTTTATCTCTGGAAATGGAGCCTGTCCTTCGCACCCGAAAACTTACGGTCACCATCCGTGATTTTGAGGGAAGCAAGGAATGGATTTACATTGACCCAACGCGTATTACGCAGGCATTGCGCAATGTGATCCACAACGCCATAAAATATACACCTGATGGCGGCTCTATCACAATTGACGGCAGAAAGCTATCCGGGTTTATTGAGGTGACCGTCGCGGATACGGGCATCGGCATCTCTGCCGAAGATCAGGCAACGATCTTTGAGAAGTTCGGACAGCTGGGACGCGTGGACCTGCATTCCAGTGGGAAGACCAAGTTCAAGGGTGGCGGTCCGGGGCTCGGTCTTCCGATCGCGCGCGGCATTCTGGAGGCGCACGGCGGCTCCATTTGGGTCCAGTCGGACGGCCATGACGAGTTCCG
>JAICRQ010000377.1 GCA_025966435.1 Anaerolineales bacterium
ATACCGTCCCCATAGGTGCAGCCTTCAATAAAGGTCTGACTCTCAAAATGGGACAAACCCATGTTCACCGTTATCTCAAACCACTGTTCGAAAAAATTGAGAGTGGGCAAATCGATCCTTCGTTTGTTGTCACCCATATTCTTCCGCTGCAAGAAGCGCCCGAAGCGTATGAGATTTTCAAGAAGAAGATCGACGGTTGTATCAAAGTGGTCTTGAAACCAGACTAAAGATTACTTATTCGATCAATCGAAAGTAACTCCCACTGGGTGAGGTCGCCAGCAATGGCCGGATCTCGCCCAGTTTTTCTGGTGGAATATTCTTCACGGATGCCTGGTGCGATTCGACACTGTCCCACACCTCGATCATCATAAATTTAGATGGATCTTCCTCATTCTGATAAAGGTGAACAGACTCACATCCTGCCGACCCTCTAATCCCTGGCATGATAGAGACAAGAAAATCTCGTAAATTTTCCGTTAATTCTGGTTTGGCTTGTACTTCACCGATTCTTGCAACAGCCATTGCGTCGTCCTTTCCGTGTTCTCCTGGAATCATTAAAATTTTCGCACCTCGATCAGGTATTTTCGAGCGCGAAACGACAATTCTTCTCCGGCGTCGAGGCGCTCTTGCAGCCTGAGCAAATACTCCAAGTGTGATTCTACAGAAAAACCGGGTACCAACCAGGGAACTGCCTTTAAGTAATATACAATTGCGCCGACATCTGTAAAAGTCAACCTCCCTGACCATTCTTGTAAGTCAACAAGATGCAATCTTGCAGATTGCAGCCTGGGGAGATACTTTTCCGGGGTAGCATCCGGCCATTGCGGTTGTGCATCGAATGCCGCAAGCAGATCCTCTGCCCACAGACCGTGGATTTGCTGGGTGAGGAAAGTTCCCCCGGCAACTAGAATGCGAGCAACCTCTCCCGAATTAAAGCCGGAATGGCGATTGAGCGCGAGGTCAAATTCTCCATTCAAAAATGGCATTGGAGCATCGTCTGCCAGAGAAATATTTAATACGGTTACGCCAAGCGGAGAAAGCCGTTCGGTGACTAGTTTGAAATTTGGTGGATAATCTTCCGTCACAATGACTTTGTCCGGCCAATACTCCCTTAAGGTCAGGAGTCGTTCCCCTCCGCCCGTGCCTAAGTCGATCATCGCTGAAGATTGTTTCATTAGTTCAGCAGCGCGGGCTGAATAAGACCATGGCGCTTGATCTTCGATCATTCTGCCGTTCAGATAGGAGAAATCCCATCCCGTGAATGGTTGTGCTTGCTCGTGTTTCCAACTCTCTAGCAGTTCATTTTGAACCATGCTCTTTCCACCTCTTACCTGTTTGAAAGATGGTTTACCTTCAAATCGAATAACAGTTGCGAATGCACAAAGACCCCGAATTACCGGGGTCTTTGTTTTCATACGGGTAGCAGAATTAAACGGCGTCCTTGAGTGCCTTGAGCGGGCGGGGTTTGATCACCGTGCGCGCCGGTTTGGCTTTGAAGACGGTTGGTTCTTTTGTGAAGGGGTTGATCCCTTCACGCTCAGGGACAGCAGGTTTCGTGACCGAGGTCAACTTCAATAAGCCGGGGATTACAACTTCGCGCTGGGCTTTGAGCTCCTTGTAAACCACGTCGCTCAACGCGTCCAGAACGGCGTTGACCTGCTTCTTCTCCAGTCCGCTCTGGCTGGCAATCGCCTCTACAAGTTCAGTCTTGCTCATACGGTTTGTGGGCATACAGTCCTCCTTTGGGAATTTACTTTGTTTTAAGAGATTTTGTTCAAAAGGCTTCCATTCAGTATACTTTAAAGTGCTGTAAATCGGCAAACCCTCTATTAAGGGTTAACCCTATAAAAAGGCGCAAAAATGGCGATTTTCGTGCCTTTTTGGCTTTTATGGTCCTTCTTATTGTTTAATCCTCCAGTCCGGCAGCTTTTTCAAATGACTCCTTGCCTTCGTTGTAAGAGAAGTAAATCAACCCTAGTGCCCCGATCGAATCGATAAACCCGAATCCCGTCAGTTCATAGATCAGGCTTGAGACAAGTAACACGACAGACATGTAAACACAGACCATTGTGCAATTTGCATCTGCCAGGATCGGAGAAGAGTTCAACGTGTACCCTACCTTACGCTTCCCTATGACCAGCAGCCACATGATCGCGATGGAAATCAACGAGATGATGAGTCCTGGCAGCGTCGTTTCGGGTTTGTGGGCGGTGAAGAGGTTATAGAGGGCGGTGATACCCAATCCTACCGCGAGCAGATAAAACGATGTGCCCGTGACGCGCAGCGCAGTCCGTTCGAATTGCGAACGCGGCGTCTCGAGATTTTGCCGGATGCGAAGCACCATAGCAAGGATACCAACCCCGGACATCACCTCGATAAATGAGTCGATGCCGAAGCCAAAGAGGGTGAGCGTTTCATCGCTAATACCGAAGAAAATGGAGATCAGCCCTTCTGCGAAGTTGTAAAGAATCGTGAATAATGCAAGCCAGAGGGCATAGGACCAATATCTGTTGATGGTCGATGGAGATAAGGTGGTCATCGTACTCCTAAGCTGCGCACATACATATCACGCAAAACTTGGTGAAGATTCGTATTCTCTTATTTCAGTAATTCTCGCAGAGCACCCAGCAATAACGTGACATTTTCCTTGCGGCTCGAATAGCCCATCAAGCCGATGCGCCATACTTTATCCTTGAGCGCGCCGAAGCCCGCCGCGATCTCGATGTTGTATTCGTTCAACAACCGGGCACGGACTTGATGCGGATCGACACCTGCCGGAACCTGTGCAGTCGTCAAAGGCGGAAGCCTGTATTCCAGAGGGATAAATGGAGGAAGATCCATATTTTCCAGCCCGCGCCAGAGAGTTTCAGAATTACTACGCAAACGTGCGAATGTATTTTCCCGTCCTTCCTCAACGATCACTCGTAGACCTTCCGTCAGGGCATAATGAAGATTGGCGGATGCAGTATGGTGATAGGCATGTCCTCCCATCCAGTAGTTGGCATATGCCTTCAGGTCCAGATAAAAAGAAGCAACAGGAGATTTGCGATTTTCGATTTTGGATTTTGCGCGGTCTCCAATTGTGATCGGCGCGAGTCCGGAGGGCGCGCCGAGTCCCTTCTGGCTGGCGGAGTATGCGGCGTCCACATCCCATTCGTCAATTTTCAGGGGAATGTTTCCAAGAGAGGTGACTGTATCAAGCAGTAGCAGTGCGCCAGATTGATGGACGAGATCCGCAATTTCCTTGATGTGCAACTGCTCCGCGCCCGTGGATGTCTCGGCATGGACGATCGCGAACAGCTTATAAGGCTTTTGCCTGAGCGCAGACTCTATCTCTTCGAGTGTGAAGATTTCACCCAGCGGGCGAGTGATGCGATCCACCTGCCCGCCAACGCGTGTTGCGATCTCTGCTAAACGCTCTCCAAAAAAACCGTGAATCGCTACCAGCATTTCATCACCGGGCTCGATCAAATTGACCAGGGCAGCTTCCATCCCTGATGTACCGGTGCCGGAGAGCGCAAAGGTCCACTCGTTTTTCGTCTGAAAGACCGTTCGCAGCAGCTCCTGCTCTTCGGCGTAAAGCGACAAAAGTTCAGGGTCGAGATGACCAACAGTGGGTGCGCTCAAAGCACGGATGACGCGCGGATGGGTCATGCTGGGACCTGGTCCGAGCAGGATGCGGGCAGAGGGGTCGAATTTTGAATGGGCAGTCATGAGGGGCTCCAAAAGAGAAGTAGGTTACCGCTGGAAGGGAAACTACTGCGATTTAAGATGCGGTACTCTGTAGTTTACATCATATTCTTTGGCGTCGTAAGACAAAATTTTCATGAGGGTTTACAATAGACGCATGAAAAACGTTTTAGGAGATACGCATGAAGAGTAATTTCATATATACGGCTGTGCTTTTCAGCCTGTTGCTTGTATCCTGCGGCGGGGCAAGTGGTCCCAGTACTACAATTGATGTCAGGATGACGGATTTTCAATTTCAACCCAGCCAATTTACGGTTCCTGCCGGTCAGGAAATTTCGTTCAGTTCCTCGAATAACGGTGCTGTGGTGCATAATTTTGTCATC